>JBEIHA010000196.1:0-6317 GCA_040381635.1 Pseudobdellovibrionaceae bacterium | reverse complement strand
TCGAGCCTCGAGGCTCGCACATCGCACATCAACAACGGCAGCAACCAATGAACGCAGTGTTTAAATCCCAGGATTTAAACACTGCGAAATCCAGATGATCGAAATTTTTGGCGAAGAATTTCTAAAGCGCCACGCGAATCGTGCCCCAATCCTCCGTCCGCAAAAGTGGAATTCCGGAGCGTGATAAATCCGCACGCACGCGCAAGTGAGGATGACCGTAGCGTTTGAAGCGTGCGCTAGCGATGGCCACCCGAACATTTTTTAAAGTGCGCAAAAGATCTTCGCCGGTCGACGTCGCACTGCCGTGATGGCCAAGAATCAAAATCCGCGTGCGCGAAAGATTCTTTATCGCGCGAACCCAATACTTTTCTTGATCGCGGCTGGAATCGCCCGGCATCAGAACTCCACGCCACAAAATCACGCGGCTCGACGCATTCGCCGTTTTATCGATGGCACCGTTCCAGTGCGAAAAGGGTGGCCGTGGTCGATCATCGTTCGCCTGCGCCTGCGCCTGCGCCTGCGCCTCCGCATCCACTTGTGTCTTCAGTCGTTTTTCATTGGCTGCAATAGCATTGACCCCATTTACCATCTGATCATCCACATTCCAGTCATCCAGACCCGCGCAATCCTCCATCCCCGAAAGCAGCTTTTCCTTCCGCGGAGTCGAACGTCCCTGCGGAGGCAGCAACAAACAGATATTCGGCAAGTAAAAGCGCGCGCGGCCGACGAAGCCCACGTGGTCCCAATCCCAATGCGAAAGCGAAACGAAATTGCGCCTGGCACGGCATTCGGCCATCACGGCCTCCCAAGGTGCAAATTCACCACCCATGTCGAAGTGCCAACAGCCCTGATCATCCACGATACTCACCCATTGCCCTTGGCCCACATTCCAAATGATCAAAGACGGCCTGAAATCCAAACTCAAGCGCGGAGGCAAAAAGAGAATCACAACGAAAAGGCAAAGGCGCGCCGCCAACGGATCTCCCGCACGAGAAGAAATATATGAAGCAATAAAGGCACCCAGAACAAATCGCGGCTCGAAACAAACCAAGCGGCCGGAGGGCTTTGCGGCCCCCAAGACAAAAGCCACAAAAACAAATCCCAAACACGATCCACCAATGGAGCCAAAAATGGCAATATCAGAAGCGCCAACGAGAGAGGAAATAAAATCACACCAACGAAAGGCGCCACCAAAGTGTTCCACCCGATGCTCACCACCGAAGAGCCAACGAAAACAAATAGTAAGAGATAAGCCTTCAAAGCCTGATCGAAAGCGCGCCAGCGCAAAATCGGTGGCAACGACAAAGCCAGGCCACACATCCAGCTCATCTGCAGGGAGCGGGAGGTTAGCCACCACGGATAGCAAGCCAGCGAAAGCAAAACCGCAACGGCTTCGATCTGCAAGCCTGACCAACCGAGAGGTCTAAGGAAAATTTCAGCTACTCGTCTTAAGAAGGCTTTGACCACGGGCGCGCCGAAGCCCGTAAGCCAGCAGTAGAGTCCAAGCAATCCTAAACGCCAGCGCAGCGGAGCTCGGGCCACTAAGCTTTCTAAGAAAAGCAGATGCGCCCCGCTGACCACCATCAAGTGGATCAAACCTGTGTCCAAGAAGACCTGTTTGACCTCGCCCGCGGAAAGTGGAACTCCGCAAATCAGCGATGCAATTAAGTCACGATGGGAAGACGCCGGCAGCAGGGACAAGCATAGGGCAGGACCTTGCTGCAGGACATTAGTCGAATCGAAGATCATCATTCAATAGACGTGTGCAAAGCTTCGTCGGCATTCATCTGTGCCGATCTTAAACCTGAAGGGTAGTGCCATCCGGGAACCGAATTTAAGATCACGATTTTCAGACTTCAGATTTAAGTTATTATGAATAAATACTTCATTATTCTAAGCACTTAACTGTGCTTACATGTTGTGCAAAGCGCTGAAACCCTTGTCTGTACAGAAGTCTAGGCAGATGGCTGGGTACTTACTCCACATTTTGTGTGGATAATTCTTAACGTAATCCTAAAAAGCGAGCACATCTGGAAGCACCTCTTTAGCCGGCTGCTTGATCTTTCATCACATATTGCAAATACGGCACAGTATTCTATCATCAGGGGAGTGGGAGAATTCTGAAAATGAAAAGAACTTTTGCTTTTGTATTAATGGCCACTTTTGTCTCTCTTCCCGCGTTCGCTGCTGTTCCCAAAAAGTTGAACGCGTTTTCTGAAGGCGACCGAATGGTTTATACGCGTTTGGTTGAGGCTTATCGAAAGAATGATCTCGCCTCGCTTCAGAGTCATCGTCTGACTCTCGAGAAAAATTATCCTCAGAGCGTTCATCTCGACAACGCCTACTACCTGACGGGCATGCTGGAATATCAAAACCAATTTTTGGGCGAAGCGGTGCGCAGCTTCAATACGGTGACCGACCGCTTCCCTAAGAGCAACAAGCGCCCCGCCGCGCTCTTTGGTTTGGCGATGAGTTATAAACGCTTGAACTTAAGCGCCCAAGCACACCGTGTTTTCACTTTGATCGCACGCGAGTATCCGGGCAGCCCTGAATCACAACGCGCGTGGATGCACCTGCAGATGGAAAAAGGTCAGAAGAAGAAGCGCTGATCAAACCGTTTTTAGAACAAGGACGTTCTGAATGAGAGACATTTCAATTTTAGTCGCCCTGGTTTTATCCGGGTCGGCCTCAGCCATGGTACCCAAGAACACGGCCAAATTTGATCCGCCGGATCTGAATCTCGAATTCCAGCTACATCGCCAGTTTATGAAGAGCAAGGGCCAGCTAGACAATACTCAAGCGAACGGCATCAATGAACACTATGCCCTTCAAAAGGGCGAAACCCTTTGGACGCTTAGCCAAATGCTCTACGGCGACGGCCACTACTGGCCGCGCGTATGGGCACAGAATAAGGGGATCGCGAATCCTCATCTTGTTCGCCCGGGTCATCAACTTCAGTTTATGTTGGGTTCTGAGGATGAAACACCCGCGTTTCGCTTTTCAGAAAACGGGGATGAGGCTGGCTTAGAGCTCGCCGCCGGACCATCCCAAAACCCAATCGTGGAGATCCCGCCGCCGGAAGTTCCGCCGAAGCCGATCCTGAAGGTGCCGAGTTCGTTCCCCGAGTGGCAGTCGGTCTACAAAAAACGCCCCGATAAATTTCTAGACGACACCGGGATCGTCGCCAAGCGCGCGAAAATTCCGGACCGAATTTATTTACGCGGCTACGTCCAAGAAAAATCCGTCGAAGAAGAATCCGTCGGATCGTTCCTGGAGAACGACAACGAAGCGGGCCTGCCGATCACAAATCAGTACGTCTACGTGAAACTGAAGCGAGGCGTGGGTCGCGCGGGCATGAAATTCCTGGTTGTTTCCGATGGCGGAAAGCTCAAACGCTTGAATAAACAGTGGGACCCCGATTCACGTCCGTTCATGGTTCAAATCACCGCCGAAGTTCAATTGCGCGAGGCAGTGCCGGCCAAATTCCGCGGCAGTGACAAAGAGAAATTTGAAGCCTACCGCGCGCTGGTCACTAGAACCACCGGCCTGAGTGCGAAGGAATCCTATATTATTCCGGGCGAGTTGCAGGTCGTGTCGCTAGATAAAAATGGATCCGAAGGCACAACCGAAGCTCAAGTGATTGGTTCCGAGAAACACAGTGCCAGCGCCCTTTTCGCGCCGGGCGACTTGGTTTTCTTGAATAAGGGATCCAATCAGGGTGTTGAGGTCGGCCAAATGCTCGACATCTTCGCCGATCGGACCATTCGCCGCGGCAATGCCGTGGTAACCCATTCGCCAGTCACCAGCGCAACCATCAAGGTCGTTCGAGTCTCGGGCAATGTGGCGACAGCCGTTCTGCTTTCAGCTTTTGACAGCGTTCAGCAAGGGGATTTGGTGCGCCAAGTGTCTAGCCGCAAAGATGGCGGTGAATTGCTCGAAAAATTTGACCTGGATGGTGGCCCATCAGCGGCGTACGACGAGGTTGGCGAAGAAGATGGAGGTCCGGAAGGTCCAGAGGATGACGTGGAAGACGAAATTGAATCCGGAGAAAACTTCTAAGCGTCCGGATTCTAAATCCAAACTCTTTTGATCGGGCGGCTTATTGGCCGCCTTCGTTTTTTGAAAATTGCAAGAGTGTTCGCGCATGGATGAATTACTGCTGTTACTCATGCATCAAACCCATGGTTTAACGATCAACGACAAAGAATTGCTGGCGCTGTTAAAGGCGGATACTCACGATCCGCGGGCGCTCTTGGCCTGTTTGCGATCAACCGCGGCGACCAACTATGTTGAAGCGCGGCCAAAATGGCGCGAAGAATCTCTTCGGGTTCTCGACGAAAGTGCGCACACAGGCGTCCGCTGGAGCCGCGTGGGCTTAGAAGACTATCCGCGGGGCTGGCTACAATTGTCGCAGCGGCCATTGGTCTTCAGTTATCAGGGCGAGCCCTGTTGGCGCAGCAACAGGCTGGTGGCGGTGGTCGGTAGTCGTACCCCCATGACCGAATCGCGGATGTGGATGCAGCGTGAGCTTAGTCTTTTTTTAAGGCGTAACGATTGCGGCGTAGTCAGTGGTGGTGCGCGCGGTATTGATCAATGGGCGCATCGCTTGAGTCTAGATGAAAGAAAACCGACGGTCTGCGTATTGCCCTCAGGTGTCTTGAATCCTTACCCGCCGGGCAGCGGGGAAGTTTGGGACCGCATCCGCTCGGGTGGGGGCTGCTTACTCAGCACATTTGCTTTGCGCGAACCGATGTTTCGTAACAATTTTCCAGTACGCAATCGCTGGATTGTGGGCTTTTCGCCCGCCGTGTTTGTGGTGGAAGCCAATCGGCGCAGCGGATCGGCGCTGACAGCAAAACTCGCCAAGGACGAAGGCCGGGAAATTTGGACTTTACCGGTCTTTCCGCATTCCGAACAAGGTTTAGGAAATCTGGATCTGATCTCGGACGGAGCCAGCTTGATGCGCAACCATCTTGATCTGGCCACCGCGTGGGAAAGCTGCCGACTACGCCCAGGATTTCTTGAGTGAGTGCATCGCGAAGGCAAAAAACAGGGCGTTTACGGTCCACAGCCCGAGAGCCGCGGGCACATAGCCGCTACGCGCGAAGCCTTCGGCCGAAACGTAGCAAATCCAATAGGTCACCAGCAAACCAAGGCAGATCACGAAGCCACCTCCGCGCGACGCTCTTCGATTGGTGACGGTGCCGAGGCCCACGCCCAGCAGGGCAAAAATCATGCAAGCGGCCGAAAGGGACCAACGTCGGTGATATTCAATTTCAAGTTTGCGTTGCTGTTTAACGTCCAAATCCTTGCGCTTCAATTCTTGACCCAATTCATCCAGCGTCAGCGAGGGCGGGGACTTCTTTTTTTCGGACAGTTCGTGGGGATTGAACAAATTAATATCGTAGGACGAGAAATCGACTTTCGTGTACGTGGCGAGATGAGTGCGATGAATATTGCCATTTTGCAAACGCAACATCGCACTTAAGCCTTCGCGAGTGCTCTCCTGAATAATATTGCCTTGTTTAGCGATGATCGTCACAGGGGCTTTCGGGTCGCGCTCGTTGTAAATAAAAACGTCGTTCAGTTGACCCGTTTTCGCATCCACCTTGTTCGAATACACCACCAAGTCGAAAAAGCCTTCCGAAAAAACGCCCTCTTTGATGGCAGCGCTGACTTTTTGGCGTCCCAGTTCATTGATCAGAACTTCAAACTTTCGGTTGCCCCAGGGACCTAGGTAAAACGAAGTTTGCGCCGACATCAGGGTCGCCGCGATGGAAAGCATAATCGCAGGCACGGTCAATTGACCCATGCTTAGGCCTAAGGATTTGAAGGCCACGATTTCTGAATCATTGGATAGGCGCGAATAGGTCAGCAGGACACTGAACAACAAGGCCATGGGCAAGATCACGGGCAAGAAACTAACCGTGAGGAAGAGCATGATCTGCCCCAGCGTTTTTAACCCAACTCCGTGGACTAATACGAATTCGGTCAGGCGCAGGGCTTGGAACATCAACAGGATGCCTACGAAAATAACGACACCCATTAAAAAGGCGGGCAAAGTCTCGAAGAAGATGTAACGAATCGCCTGAAGCCCACGCATGCTAATTTAAAGATTACAGGTGATTGGCCCTAAAAGTTCCTACATTTTCGGGGGTACCAATGGCTTTACGCACAGCGACCGACATTTTCAGCAGCGCTTCCATATTCGAAATCTGCATCTGGGAAGCGGCGTCGCACTTGGCGCTCATCGGATCGGGATGCGCTTCCAAGAACAAGGCGTCCGCGCCCGCGGCCACCGCGGCCAAGGTCAAATG
>JBEIHA010000195.1:0-6334 GCA_040381635.1 Pseudobdellovibrionaceae bacterium | reverse complement strand
TTTTGATGGCTTCAATAATATTCGGGCTGCTGCCTGAGGAGGAAATGGCGATCAAGATATCTTTGGATTCCCCGTAGACATCGAGCGAAGCCGAAAAAGCGTTCTCAAATCCAAAGTCATTCGCCAAGGCCGAATACACGGCGACGTTCGCCGAAAGCGAATGTGGACGTAAAGGAGGATGCTTGGGATGATAGGTGCCTTTGGCAAAGTCACAGCACAGGTGATCCGCAATGGCGGCCGAGCCACCATTGCCCGCGACGAAAATCGAGGCCTTTCGCTCAGCCGCCGCCGATAAAAGCTCGACAAATTGATTGAAGGCCTTCGGGTCCACCATCTCGCCCAGTTTCACGATCAGGCGTGAATACTCGATCAGATATTCGGCCGGTGTGCCACCCGTCATAAATGTATTCTTACGACCGGGATCTTTTTCAAAAATATTGGCCACTTATATTTCCTCGCTACATTGCACGATCGCTCGGCTGATTTTTCTAAGACGCAAATCTTCCAGGGCCTGATTGATTTCATTAAAATTGTAAGGGCGGCTCAAGAGCTTTTCTAGGGGAAGTTTGCCTTCAAGATACATTTTGCTCATCAGCGGGATATCTCGATCGGGACTGCTCGCCCCGCCCCAGCTGCCCTGAATACGTCGCCCCTGGATCATAGCATAAGGATCAAGTCTAATTTTTTCCCCAGCTTTGGGGTGGGAGGCAAAGACGCAAAGACCGCCTTGCGGACGAACCAGCGAAAAACCAAATTCAATGCAGCGAACTTGACCCGAAGCTTCGACCACAAAATCCAAGCCAGGACGCGGGCTTATGTATTTGCTTAGGGTTTGACTAAGCTCGCGCTCAATATCCACCGTCAGCTCTTCGGGCAATTTGACGGTAAGGTCAGCCCCTAGTTCCTTCGCCAGCTTCAATTTGGATTCTTCCACGTCGAAAGCCACGATGGGCGAGCATCCAAGGGCCTTAGCCATTAACAGAGCGCTCAGGCCGACTCCACCTAGTCCGATGATCGCGATGGAATCACCTGCCTTCGGTTTAATTTCATTGAGCACGATGCCGGCACCCGTCGGCAGCGCGCATCCAAAAAGAACACCGACATTCAATGGAATACCCGCGGGCAGCAGGGTGCAGCGATTTTCCGAAACCACTGTGTGTTCCGAAAATGTGGTGACTCCCCCAGAATTGACCTTCGTCCCTGTGGGCAATTTTCCCGAAGTCTCTGAGACTTGGTAAATGGCACCGGGCGCTTCTTTGCCCGAACCTTTGATCCAGCCAAGAATGACATTATCACCAGGTTTAACTTTGGTGACTCCGGCTCCCACTTCGATCACTTGCCCGGTGGCTTCGTGTCCTAAAAGATGAGGCAACCAACGGTCTTCGCCCCGCCCGCCCGAGACTTCCATCAACTGACTTTGACAGACCCCCGTATAGGCCACGCGGACCATGACCTGACCCTCGAGAAGCGAGGGGCAGGACAAATCCATAAGCTCCACTCGACCATTTGTCTGAATCAGGACCGCGGCCCGCACTATTTGGGCCCTTCGTTTGAGGCATCCAAGGGCTTCACGATCATGGCCTCAAAGAATTCGGCGCGACTTAACAGTGGTTCTGAATCTTCGATGGGCCGACCATACTTGCACTGCGGGATCACTCGTTCCGTCGACAAAATATCGACATCACAAAGGATGGGACCCTTCGCTTGGGAAACGCTTTTTAGAGTGCTTTCGATTTCCGCATTGGTTGAAATGCGTAGGCCACGCAAACCATGGGCTTCGGCCACGCGGACGAAGTCCGGGAAAGCTAAGCCACCCTTTTTGGATGAAGCGTGAAGACGCCCACCCAACCATTGCTCTTGCGTCTGCTGGATCATGCTGTAGCCGTGATTGTTCACTACGAAAATGCGAATAGGTAGGTTGTGTTTAGCGATGGTCGAAAGCTCTTGGATATTCATCATCAGTCCACCGTCACCGATCACGCACGTGACGGGTTTTCCGCTGGCAAAATAGGCCCCGACGGCCGCGGGCAAGGCGTATCCCATGGCGGTGTTGTTCAAATCGCTAAAGATGCGCTGACCAGGTTTTGGTTCAAAAGCTTGCATAAACCAAGCGACGGCGCATCCCGTGTCGATCACGATGGTTTCATCGCTTGCCGCGATTTGGGACATGCGTTTGATGAAGACGTAAGGATCCAGTTCTTTCTTTTCAAACAAGGCCGGTGGACAAATGCTGAACTTTTCTTGCCAACCGTGAATGCGATCCCACCAGGCAGCAAAATCCGAAAACTTTTCTTTTTTAACGCCAGCCACGAGCAGCTCTAGAAAATCTTTAGCGTCGGCTTCGATCAAAAGGTCGGCCGACATTCCGAAAACGTTGAATTTTCCAAGCTCGGTGGGATCGATGTCCACCACAATTTTCTTAGCTTCGCGCGCGAAGCTCGACAGCGGAGATCCAGTTTCGTGTGTATCCAAGCGTGAACCGATACTTAAAACCAAGTCGGCATTCTGAATGGCAAAGTTTCCGTAACGAGTTCCGTGTAAACCAAAGGTACCCACAAATTGATCGGGATTAGCACCGAGTAAATCGACCGCGCCCCAGGTGGGCGTCACCGGCAGATTCACATGCTTTAAAAGTTCCGACGCGAGATCAACCGCATTGGCCAATCGAATGCCCAACCCATAGACCACCACGGGCCGCGATGCTTTTTTCAGCATATCGATCGTCTGTTGAACCTGGGCACTTAAGGCCGGCAAGGCCTTACGCTTGTCCACCACTTCGGGCTCGAAAGATCTTAACTGATCGGGATTGATGTCTTCCCGCTGCAAATTGTCGGGAATATCCACCAGCACGGGTCCCGGGCGGCCGGTCTTCGCCAAATGGACGGCTTTTTCTAGTTCATAGCGAATGTCCTTCGGGTCACGGACCAGAACGGCGTACTTGGTGATCGAGTTACACATCTCGACGATATCGGTTTCTTGAAAACCCATTTGTCGGACACCCGTGGAGCCACGGAAGCGAAACGTGGACACCTGCCCCGAAATATACAGAACGGGAATAGAATCATAAAAGGCGCAACAGATGCCGGTGATTAGATTGGTCGCGCCGGGCCCGCTGGTCGCAATCGCTACGCCAAGATTATTTGAAATTCGGGCGTAGGATTCAGCCGCCATCGCCCCCGCTTGTTCGTGGTGCGGACAAATGTAATCGATGCCCTCGGTCTCTGCGATCGAGTCGATCAAATGAAGGCACGCGCCGCCGGCCACGGCGAAGACATGTTTTACTTTTTGTTCGACCAAAAATTGGGCCACGTAATCAGATAATTTCATCGATCATTCTTCTTTCAATTGAGAATAGCGCCTTAATTTAAACAGGTTTTGGTCTTGCATCAGGTTATTGTTGAGAGATTCTTTTCCCCATTTATCGTGCACGACCGAAAAATTACGTCCACCGACAACGGGTCTGCCCGCTTTAATGCCCCATGCAATGCAGCCGTAGATGTCTTTCATGTCAGTGCCGACTTTACCCGAATCCATAAACTCTTTGGTCTTAGAAAAATTGTCCCCGGCTTTTTTGCCAAGCCTAAGGGTTTGTTCATGAATCTTCGTCCTAACCCAACCCGGACCCACGATAAAAACGTTCAGGTCCGGGCATTCATCGTCCAAGAGTTCACACATTTTGATCAGCGCAATTTTAGAAACACAGTAGGCCGAATAATTAGGGAATGGATTGTTAGTACCGCCACCCGCGAACAAGACCACATGGCTCACCTGAGCTTTTCGACGGTGTGGGTAGAGAGCGTGAATGGCCCGCAGCTGGGACAGAAAATTGGTCTCGACCGAGCTTTGCCAATGGTCGAAATCCACATCCACAAAACGCCCGACGGGTTCCATAGTCCCTACTGCCGAAAGTAAAACGTCCCAACTCCGACCACTGGATTTATAGGATTTCGCCATTTCCGCAATGGACTGAGGATCAGAGAAATCACAAGGCAAAAACAGATCGGAGGGCACATTATTGATGTCTTTAAGAAAGCTCGGACTGCGATAAGTCCCGCCGGTTCGAAAACCGTCGGCGCGAAAGAATTCAATCAGGCTCTTACCGATGTCCGCACTGGCGCCTAGAATGAAAACTTCTTTCGCGTCCGTCACCACGGCATGGCGTCTTTCGCACTGATAAAGAGTGAGCCTTCTTTATAGCTGGTGGGCATCCCAGCCTCGTCCTTAATGCGCTGCCAACCCGACTTCTGCGCAAACATCTTGATTCCCATTTGATTCAAATGGGTGAAAACAACCTTCGCATTTTCAGGCGTCCCGATCTCAACAATAGCGTCGAGATTTTTCCAAGTGGAAGCGTCGATGGCCTTCAAGATCACCGCTTCGTGTCCTTCAGCATCCAGTTTCATAAACTGAACGCCTTGTAAATGGTCTTGAATGGGCACGATTTCCACCGGGAATTTTTCTAAATCACCGTAGGGGTTAGACTTCGCACCGGCCAGATGACTGCCCGTCGTATTTCCAAGAACACGTACGAATTCGGCCGAACCTTTTTTATCCGACACCGCGGCCTGGATGGGCTCGTTGCGCTGGCAACCATTGAGAACCAGATTTTCTTTGTGAATCTTCATCGTGACTGGATCGGGTTCGAACGATCGGACCTTAAAACCCGCGCGCGCCATCAAAATCGAGTGAAGACCAATGTTCGCCCCAATATCCACCGTGGACTTGTAGCGATCACGATTTTGCCAATAGAAAGCAAAGATGATCAATTCATCCAAACCGAAAAGATCCAAAGAATTGATCGCCCCCATGGTTCGGTAAGGAAACACCAGTTTGCCGAATGGACCGAAATCGCGCCCTTGCCCTGCATTCACTTCCGAGAACATGCTTTTGACTTCCCTCAAAGCCATCGTATTGAACAGCTGGTAGGTTTCCGAGCTTCGCGCGTGCAGTGAACTAAGCTCGGGCAGAGCTTTCAACATTCCAGTCATTAGCGATTCAGATTCATTCATTGCGAACTCCGTAATTTAGAAAGGACCTTTAAACCAATCGCCGGGCACATCATGCGGGGTCTTGCGCGCCTTGACGATCGACGAGATATCGAGTTTTTTACCCAACATTTCGCCCACCATTTTAGCCACGTCTTCCGCTCGCGGATAAAACTTTTCGGTGAGCGCCGGGCTAGTCGGTGAAGGAAAATCCGGCAAAGTCAGTCGACGAGGCGCGGTTTTCAGTGAATCAAAGCATTCGCTCGTCACCGTGGCTACGATTTCACTGGCCACCGAACACATCGCATTCGAAGTGTCCGTAGCCAAAAGGCGACCCGTTTTTCTAACCGAGGTCAGCACCGCATCCCAATCAATGGGACGAATACTTCTTAAGTCGATCAATTCGACGGAAATTCCGTTTTGTTCCAAAAGCGCCAGCGCCTGTAGGCATTCGACGGTCATGTAAGAGTAAGAAACGATGGTCAAATCCGTTCCCTTTTTCAAGATCTGCGCCTGACCAATCGGTGTGCGGTAATCGCCCGTGGGCACATCGCCCACGGTATTGTGCAGCCAGCGATGCTCCAGAAACATCACCGGATTGCCGTCAAATAGGCTGCTCAGAAGTAGCCCTTTTGCGTCGGCCGGGAACGTCGGCATAACCACTTTCAAACCGGGAACATGCGCGAACCAAGACTGTAAGCTTTGCGAGTGGGTCGGCCCCTGGCCCCATCCCCGCCCTAAGATAAGCCTAGCAACCAAGCTCATCGGCGTGCTGTTGCCGCCGAACATGTAATTCCATTTGGCCGCGTTGTTGACGATTTGATCCATCGTCAGCAAGAAGAAATCCAAGCGTTGATGAGTCATCAACGGACGAATACCGTTGAGCGAAGCGCCAAGGGCAATTCCGGTCATCGCCGCTTCGGAGGTCGGCATGTCAAACACGCGCTCCCCGCCGAATTTTTCCTTTAAGCCCAATGTCGTACCGAAAATGCCTTTGGGATCATCGACCCCAAGACCAAGGCAGATCACGTTGGGATCTCTCTGCATGGCGATCTCGGTGGCTTCGCGAAGAGCTTGCGCGTAAGTCAACGACCTCACGACAAACCTCCGTCCCGGTATAGGTGTCTGAAGGCTTCATCGGATTTTGGATAAGCCGAGCTGCGAGCGAATTCGAAAGCTTCGGAAACCTCGTTTTTGATTTCGGTTTCCATGGCTCGAATGTCTTCGTCTTTGATCAGATCGTTCTTTTTCAGCCATGCGGTGAACAGATCTAGGGGATCGCGGCTGCGCCAATCTTGGAATTCTTTGTCGGTGCGGTAGCCGATATCGTTGTCGAAATTGGGACCGCA
>JBEIHA010000194.1:0-6334 GCA_040381635.1 Pseudobdellovibrionaceae bacterium | reverse complement strand
TGCCATCGAGTCGTAGGAGATGCTCACCGCGCGCGAGGATGGTGTGCTCCTCGCATTCGTAGGCGATCAGATTCATCTCCTCGTGTCGCGTGAGACGAACAAATGTTCCTTCGCCCAGTTCTTGTTGCTGACCGTTGAAGACCACAATCTTTTGTCCCGTCTTGATTTCCGGCATTCTTCAATGCTGACATGGGCACCACACTTTGTCATTGGGGCATGACGGAGGGCGTGACCGGGGGCTTTTTAGAACCTCGGTTGAACGCGGGTGAAATTAGATAAGGATCTTAACTGGCCTAAGTCTTGCTGTATTCGTTTGTGTTTCCGAAGGAGGAAATTAAATGCAAACCCAAGTGAATATGTCCGGCAGCAAAAGCCCATCCCAAATTCTCGAGAAACCAGGCTTCGATCAAATGGCCAAAAGCCTAAGCACCGCCATCGCCGAGTTCGATGATTCCAGCGGCATCTTGTCTTCGATAGCGAACATACTTCGCCCTGCGTGGAAGGCCACAGCCAGCTATATGCGTCGGCATCCAGTACAGGCCGTTGTGGGCGTGGCCGCCGTTGGAATCGCTTCGATTCTGTCGTTACGCCCGAACGCTCCTTTGGTGAGCAAAGACAATCGAGACAAACGACGGTATTGAGCCGAACCTATCGTGGTTAGAATCGTTGTCCGAAAAAGAATTGTATCGTGATTAGACTGGAGGTGACCTGCGTGTCGACCACTCTCGAATAAACCGAGTCGACAAGCACCTTCATGCCTCCCACGTATTCGGGATAATTCCAACCGCAAGCTAAATTGACATTGAGTTTCCCGGCGAGGCTCATCACGTCGGAGTCGTTTCCGTCGCCGCGAGCAATTCTTTGATATTGAATCCCTGGACCGAGCGCCGCTTGGGCAGTCGCAAAAAAATGGGCGTTGATGTACGTGTAACCATAGCCAGCCGCGAGGCCTAAAGTATCGAAGCGGCCAGAGGCCAAATTGGGTAATGATGTGACCGAACTATCCGTGCCGGGAATAAACTCCGAGCCAATAAACATTTCTAGATGATTAAAGAACGGATTGAATATCCAGCTTCCTCCGCTCTGCAATTGAAATTCATTTTGATCGAACGCGGCTTTTAAACTGTATCGGTCCGGGCGAGTCACGTAGTACCAATTCATTCCCCAATTGGTGACAGAAGTGTCCGGAAGTTGTGGATAGCGGGCGGGCTTGCTTGCCTTGGTTTCCGTAAAGGGATCACTCACGTAAAATCCCTTTATACGCTGGAAATACAAATCGAAGGCATTCTGCCGCCAATAAGAATTAATGCTAATTCCATTCTGGGTGGATTTGCCGCGACGATTTTGCTCACTCTTACTTAGTATCGGGAGCCCTAAAGTGATTTGCGCCCCGAAATCTTTGTATCCAGCACGCACGCCGAGCCTTGGTAAAAAGTTGGGCAGATAGGCGCTACCCCGGAGCGCGGGCGCACCGACGTAGAACCAATAAAACGGAAATTCAAAAACCCCCGCCACTAACCACGGATGTTCGACATTTTTAAAGGTGGCTTCGATGGGGCCGGTCAAAGGCTGATCCATCGGTGTCGCCGTTTCACCCCACACTCCGAGGGAAATCAACCCTATGAAAATAAGACTTACAGTTTTCCCCACACCATAATTTGCAGTCTTTGCGCGGGTGAGCCAAGGAGTTTAACCGGCGGCAGCTCCAACGAGCGACCCGGAAAGAATCCGAAACCAGCCGTTTGGCAGCCGCGGGTGAAGTCATACCACGCCGCGGGCCTACCTTCGGCGATGACCATCACCGCGTAGAGATTGTAGGGAAGACTTACGCCTTCCCAGTTCGGATCGAACTGGATTTTCATTTTGAGAATATCGTCAACTACCGCGCCTTCGAGGACAACGTGAGTGGTGAACGGGCCTTGGCTGTTTTGAGAGATCAGGAAATGCGAAAAGCTGGCCTTGGTCTCCGTCGTTTGCAAGGCCGTATAGCTAGGCAAGCAGGACGTTTGGCCGTACGCGCTAGGCACGATTAAAGCTAAGAATATCGCGGCTGCGGCCCCGATCACATGTCCCATAGTCTAGGATCGGGTCCTAAGGTCCGGGACTTGAGTACTATTGGACCTAAGGCCAGATATCGTCGGAAGAATTATACCGAAACGACTGTGGATGAGTGCGCGACCGAAGATCAGCCATTATTTAGTTCATGAAGAAACGGGACAACGTTATCCCGTTCTCGAAGAAGTCGTCATTGGGCGATCGAGCGGCGATATCATTTTTGGCGATGACGCCAAGCTCTCCAGCCAGCATTGCCGTGTCATGCGCACCCCGCAAGGCTTGGGTGTTCATGATATGGGGTCTTCCAATGGCACTTACGTTGACGGAATCCGCCTTAATACTGAAAAAGTTTACGTCTTTAAATCGGGAAGCCTTCTCACCGCAGGAAACCAAGCCTTTAAACTGCAAGAGGCGACTGTTAGTCGTCGCAAGCCGGTAAGCAGGAAAAAGCGCGCTAAGAAAAAAGCAAACTGGGATTCACTCTCGATCCTTGCCGGGATCGGTTTTGTGGCCGCCGCCCTGTTCTTCACTCATATATTTCTTGGGACCAAGCGAACCGTGGTTGAGGTGAAAGTCGACATGCTGTCTCCCTTTCAGCTCGTCGAAAAAGAAATGAAAGCTGCCTTCGCTGATTACAAGGAACTGGGGCGGGCGCACGCGGCTGGTGAACTCAGCGAAAAAGGCAAAGCTACCAGTATTCGTAAATTTCTCCTGCCTCGCTTAACGGCGGTTCACGAAAAGCTGGGCGTGATAAAACCGTCCGGCGAATTCGAAACGCGTAAACTTGCCGTGAATAAGAAACTGGTGAAAGCGTTGATCGATCAAGTCAACGCGATGGCCCTCTTTGCGGAAACTAAGAGTCCCAAGTATTCCAAAGAGATTGAGCGATTCAGCGCCGCAGCCGCAGCCGCCAACGAAGAATCACAAAATCTGGAGAACAGCCGTCAACCTTCGAACTACGATTATTAGGTTTGCTTTCGATAGGCGGCTTCGATGACCGTCTGCCGAGGTGGGGGCTCGCGATATAGTCGCAAAGCGGCTCCCCTCGGCGCGGTCAAAAGCTAATCAGTCGAAAAAAGAAAAAGCCTGATAGGGAACCAAGTCATGAATGCGTCCGTCCAGACTGGTCGAGATCACGGTCGAAGTGCTTCCATTGATCTTGTAGAGCTTACCGTCTTGGCCCAGTCCCAATACGTCGTCACCTTGCTTATGAACGCGCTTGTAGGGCTGATCTAGGTTACTGCTCTGGCGCAAAAAGGGATTGTTGTTTTGGCATCCGAATTCAAACACTCGGCCCGATTCCATCACGAGTGAAGCGCTACTCGATCCGCGATCATAACCGTTCGGGTAAATGATGTTCGCAGGAATCTCCCCGTTGGTTGACAATTCACGCACAGTGGCCGCGCGCGGATCACAAGTGAAAACGAGTTTGTCTTTGAAAACCTTAGTAGTCCATTGTGCGCCGATATGAACGCCCATCCAATTGGCACGCTGCTGCGGCGTCTGCGAATTGTACTCGATCGCTATGTCACCGGCCTCCTGATTGATTTCGCCTTCGTTATTTACGAAAAGGTATTTTGCTTTAAGGCTTTTATCATCCGGGTACAAAACCATGTGCTGAGCGCGCAAAGCAATTCTTCCAATTGCGGGTGAACTTCCCAAACGTTTCAATTGCCCTTGGGCACTGACCGCGTGGAACTCGCCGTTGTTGGTCATGACCATGAATTGTGGCGTACGATCAACACGCACTTTGTTCTCGAAAGCTTCGTCCGCGTAAATCACAGAACTCGCGCGTGCATAACTACGCAAAGCGGGATGCAGGTCGTTCGCGTACTTAGCAATTTGTGCATAAGTCTCGACCGTAACGGCGTACGATCCGCCGTCGCTAATCCGAGTGTCGCAGGCGCCGGAAAGTCCCTTGCGCGCACCTTGGCTGCAGGTCATATGCGGAAATCCATCAATGTGACGGGCTTCGTGCATAAAGACGCTAGCCAAATCCAGCGAAGTGAAATTCGGAGTTAAAGCTGTCGGACATACGTACATGCTCGTGCCGAAGAAATAGACGTAAGCAACGACCCCTTTGGGGCAGCTCGTTTGAACTTCAAAGGCGTCAATACGGCCGATAAAGTAGTTGTACCAGTCACTCTCAAACTTGCCCGAGAAAAGTTCGTCCGCGCTGTTCGGCATTTGCGGCGCGAACGCCGTCTTACGCATAAACATGATTCCAGCGAGCAAACGTGATGTCGGCGATTCGTCCAAGCAGTATTCGCCATTTTTTAAGTTGTCGAATTGCCGGAAGTGGCTCGCAATCGTGGTCATTTCCTGTTGTGAAATGCAGTCGGCCGCAGACGCACTTACGCCAACGCCTAATAAAAGAACAGAGCAAATCCATCCAATGAATTTCATGTACCCTCCCAGGTATCTCGATATGAACCGAGATCGCAACACGCGCTTTCGGAAAGCGCTAGAGGAAAATACTTACGAAGTCTTAAAAGCGTCGTTACCGCTGCGGAAGTTGGTCGTACTTGTCTTGGGCGTACGCTTTTATATAAGGATCTGCGCTATCTACAATAGCACGCGCTAATGTTGCGCGCGCCTGCGCATCGGCTTGGGCCTGTGCGAAGAGTCCATCAATAGCCATGATACGAAGGGATTTCTCGCGCACTCCCGCGTGTTCTTCTTCGCTGTGGACCTCGCCGCCCTTTTGCGTAAGAGGCGCTGCGATGACGTCCTTCAAGTCGGCCCATGTTTTTGGCCCACCTTCGACGAGCAAGTACACCGACAAGATTTTCTCACGCGACCTAGACTGTGGATGCATGACTGTTTGCTTGAGCTGTCGAGACTGACTTGGCGTGAGCTTTGCGACGAGTTCGGTGATCTGCGCCTGTTTTTGTTCGCCATCTACCCTCAAGGAATCTAAAGATTTTGCTTCGTCTTCAATCCAATCTTGAAACTCGGGATCGGCGGGGACGCTGATATCGATAGGACCACCCGCTGTCGGCAACGCGCCCGCTTCTTCTGAGGGAACGTAATCTGCGGATGTGTGTGAATGACTAGAAGCCTTTGAGTGTGAATGCGAGCCATTTTCAACCGCACCGCCGCCAGGCCCCATCGACCTTTGGTATTTCAGAGCACCGAACACCACAACGAGCGCAATTATGAACAGACTTAAAATGATCTTTCCCCGCATAGACCCCCGCCTTGCGGACGCAATCATTGTACTTGGACTATCCCTCAGTCAAGGGCGTTCCAGGACGTAGGCCTAATCTTCGGCGGGCTGGCCTAGGGCTTTTGCGGCGCTGCGCCTAATCTAAACTTATACAACAACGAGGTTACTCATGATTTCGCACTGGCGGCTTGGCGCCTTGCTGGCTTTATTTTTTATGTCGTCATCGGCTTTCGCACACGATGACGACCTGGAATCAGTCTACGAAAATTTCTTCCGTCTCGGCTGCGTTAAAGCTTCGCGTTCGCAAATCGCCACGGTGAATCGTGGAAACGCCAAAAAAACTTTGTTCCTCGAGAAATGTGCCGCGTCCACTGCGGATTCAACATGGTGTACGCAAATAATCAGGCCAAATCCTGCGAGCCTCGCCACTTTTCAATGCACTTACGGTTCAAGCCAAATCCATCAGCTCATACACCCGGACGAATCGACGTGGAGAAATGCCTTTAATACGGTAAAGCTCGTCGAGGAATTGCAAAAAGACGGTATTCAAGTTTGCGAGATCTACAACTGGTGGCGACCCGAGCCCTACAATAAAAATGTTGGTGGCGCCCGCGGTCGCCACCCCAATGGCACATCCTCTGACGTACGTTTTTGTACTAAGGAAGATCAAGAGAAGGCCTTCTTAAAGCTATGTGAACTACGAAAAGAGGGGCGCCTGAGAGCACTTGGCTATTATCCTTCGGCCGCGCTGCACTTTGGCATCGGCGATTCCAGAGGCAATACGTGGGGCAGGAACTGCCCTTAAGAATCTTGATGCCGCACGGTCTTTTTATTGCGCCGCCTATCCTGAAAAAAATCGTCTTCATGAACAAGACTATGATGGAATCCGCAAAGGGTAGTTAAATTCTCGGGGTCATTGCTCCCACCTTGATTCACCGGCTGAACATGGTGAATTTCTACCCAACGATCACTACCGCAAACCGTACACTGACCTCTGTCACGCGCAAACACGGCATGTTTTTGCTCCGCGGTAAGTGGGATGCGCTGAGAATCATTGCGGTTTTCGTCCCCAACTCTGCGCGCGCAGAGCTCGACTTCCGGTTCACTTTG
>JBEIHA010000193.1:0-6353 GCA_040381635.1 Pseudobdellovibrionaceae bacterium | reverse complement strand
TCGTGACTAAATTTGGATTCCAAATTCAAGGTAAGAGACATTTAGTTTCAGCTCTTCTGGGCATATACGCCTTTCATTTCTCCGCTATGGCATGACTGTTCAATGTATTGCCGAGGTATGTGTGTGCCGGAAAAGGACGAGGCTAAATGCAAGCTTGCACCATTTTGGGCGAAAAGATTAAAAGCTTCGCCTACGCCATTTCAAGCTATTATAGGAGATGAACAGGAATCCGTAACATCCGCGTTGTCAAAATTGCCAAAAAGTTTTCAGCCGATGCTTCTAAAGGCCATAGTCAAGGGAACTCGGCCGCATTTTACTGCACCGTCATCCGAGGCGGCTAGTACCGACGAATTCATAATCCTTTATCGCCGTGCCTTTTCCGAGCCCTCAAATTTGGAGCGGGTCATTGCCCATGAAGTTGTTCATGTATTGATATTAAAGGAATGGGCAGACTCGTTTAAAAAATATAAAGAGACCTCGGGTTGGTCTGACGTAGATGGAAACGGGTATCGCAAAGGTGAATTCGTAGAACATGACGGAAAGACATCTGCAGAAGAAGATTTTGCCAACAATGTCGAATATTTCTTATTTGATCGAACTGCTTTGAAAGATAAATCTCCAGATATTTTTTCTTGGCTTCAAAAAAACCTCGGCCAAAAGCTTCGTTTGGAAAAAGGGTGTCTTCATGGCAAATAGACTCTTGCTTTTATTTTTTTTGGTGCAAAGTTCATGTGCAACTACCTCTCAAGGGTCCCTCCGCGAGCAGTTTCCCAAAAACGATAAAATTATGAAAGTTTCTGTAGGACAAACGATAAGTCAGCTCAAAGAGATTTTGGGAAGCCCCTCCTCAACAAGTACTGAGACATTCCCTTCGGCTAAGTTCGAAGTCTGGGAGTATTCGTTTTCTAACCATAAGCCATCGGGTTTTTTCACATTGGATTCGACAAATAAGCGTGTTGTTGGACGGTCGATTGAATTTTATGGTTCTGATGCCTATGATGTCGACAAGCTACTCAATGACCACTTCAAGGAAAAGAAATTCGATCAAAAATATGCCCCTTGTCACGCTCGGGGTCATGAAGAGGTTTTGGTGGATGCTCTCAATGGGATTTTTATCGCAACCCGTGACGGAAAAGCCTTGATGGTGTCTTGGGCTGATCCTCAACTCACTAAATTGCGCATTGAGGATTTTTATCTTAAATGTCCTAAGCTTCAACCGCACAGAAAGTGACCACCCTTAAGCTATTTAAATTGCCCGATCCACTTTCTTCCTTAATTACACCTGCTTATAAGAAGTGCTATTAGCTTATTTTCGCTATATACATAAATCCATGAAGCGAGACGAAGCAGATTATTTGAAGCGACTGGGCCAGCATATTGCTGAGTTGAGGAAATCAAAGGGCTATAGTCAGGACCGCCTCTATATGGAAGCGGGGTTTTCTAGAGGCACAATAAGCAAAATCGAGAATGGATTGGTTAATCCTCAGGTTTTAACATTGCGAAAGATCGCGGATACGATTGGTGTGCCGTTGAGACGGCTAATTGATTTAGGGGGCTAGTATGGGCAATTTTGAGCGTTTAATCTTCTAATCTAAAGTCTGCCACGGTTAGCCAAAAAATCGATTTTGCCTTGCAAAGCGGACACATCTCTGATCAATCTCTTCCTATAAGAAGGAGTATCAAAGTAAGCCTTCTTATAGGAATATTTATCTCGTGAGTTTGCGTTTGATATGATGTTAAAGTAGTAGTACGTGTTCAGCTGTACTGTTTGTAAGGAGAGGGAACGCTCGAGAAACGGTAAAAAGCGCCAAAGGCGCAAGTGAGCCAGCGAATGCGCAGCGAACAGCCTGCGGAGCAGGCCAACACAACAGAATGAAGAAAGCTGGGGAGGCAGAAAGCCGACCAGAGGTCGGCCTTTCGTAATGGTCCCCAGGACTGGACTTGAACCAGCAAACCCTTGCGGGCGTCAGCCCCTCAAGCTGATGCGTTTACCAATTTCGCCACCTGGGGATTCTTTAGAAATGGTGGTCTGAAGAGCGCTTAAAATAGAATCCCCGGTCCCCGGCTGTCAACGCGGAACGTAATCCGCGACACGGGGCTGCGAATTTGCCATACCTTCCCCAAGCACAAAGAATCGAGCCGGGGGGTTGGGATTTTGGGAGTCTTTCTACGTCTATTCGTCTGCGCTGCTCTTGTTCCATCGATCCTGATCCAAGCCTACGCCCTCGATCGTGAACCCACCCGCCAAAGCCTCGCTATCCAACTTTGTGACCAGGTGCTGGCCAGCGGCAGAGTGTCGCCGGCCGAACTTTTGACCAATCCACTTTTTACGCAAGTGGCGTCCGGCGTTTATCAAATCAAAGGTTCTGAAAACTTCGAAAGCGAAATTCAATCGCTGGCCCTTTTGATCCAGCGCTTCGGCGGCAAGGCCTTGGCCATAGGGAACTTCGGTCATATGAAAGGCGTTGCTGCGGTGGACGCCGTCTACTTCCCTCGCCTTGGCGAACCTATCAACTTAAGCATCAAAACGGCGATCCACGTCACTTCAACGAACGGGATGAATTCATTTCGAAAGCACGCGGCCGAAGCCGAAGCTTCAATTAAGAAAAACCTTTCGCGCGAAGCCTTTGCGGATTCATTGGGGCTAGTGATCATTGATAATGGAATCCATCCGCGCGCCGGGTCCAATCATCATCTCTACCGAATAAGAACGGCCGAAGCCCTCTTTCGGCTTCTGGGTTTAGAAGTCGGGCATGAAAGGCTAACGGGAATATTGATGGATGTTTCCGTTGAAAAACATCAGACGCCCACTCTCATTACGGTAAGGGATGCTGACCTCGAACATCACCGCGAAGCCGGCGATACGCTCCTTAGAATCCTGGATGACCGAGTGGACGAAGATTTTATCGAGTTCCCGGCGCAGATGAATTTATCCCGCATGATTCGCCGGATGAGATCCGAGAGTCCCGTGAACCGTTTTATCGCGCTGTTTTCGGATTCGTCACTGATGGTCGACCGCGCCGGCATTCGAACGTACGTGCACAAATCCACGGGATCCTCTAAAGAGGATTAACCTCGGAAGTTAAGGACTCCAGCTCAGCCTTGGCGAGTTGGTATTCTAAGTTCAGTTCAATTTTTCGCTTCCGAAAGCCGTAGAGCTTAGAAAAGGCTTCCAGCAAATCCGGACCGTTCTTTACTCCCCGAGTGTATTCACTCTGAGTCAGCTTCAAGAAATTTTGTGCCTTCTCGACGTCACGGTCCGCATCGTGAATCAATTCGTGCAGTAACTTAAGGTCATGCTGAAGCTCGTGCCCGGTCGCCTGAATAATTTTCGTCTTCTGTGAAATTCTTGAGGCCACGGCCCGAGACTCCAAAGTTTGCGCACGAGCGGCGACCCGGTCATGAAAGACCTGGCCTAAATCCAAACTCAAATCAATCCCCACCACAGTCTCGGTCTCTTTCCGAATGGCCAAAGTGTAGTCCTCGCCGAGAGTAGGAATTCCGTGACGGGCGTAGGCATCCAAGCGTGGCAAATACCAGCGCGAAGCCTGCTCGGCGCCCAACTTTTCGATCTCGGCGCTTTCGCGCATTAGATTTAAGTCAGGACTTTTCTGCATGTCCGTTTCGACCTCTTGAAATTCAGCCTCGGGAGGATGAGGAAACTGGGCCACGATTTTTATTTGCTTATGGTCTGGATGACCAATTTGTACGGACAAGCGATTTTTTAAAACGTCCAAATCGTGTTCCATTTTTTTTAAGTCTTGGGCCAAATTGGTGTTTTCCAGTTCAAAGTGCAAACTGTCGGCACCGGTGGTGACCCCGGCGCCCGCGCGGCGTTTTGCACCTTTGATGTTTTCCTGGTTTTTTGCGATCGCATCTTTAAGTTCTGTAACCAACAATTGAGTAGCCGCAAGATGCCAATAGCTGTCGCGCGCGGATTTCAATTCGGTCAAATAGTCTTTGATCGCTTTCGCCCCACTGGCACGCGCGCGGGCATCGATGATTTCGCCTTCCAGCTTGTCACGCCCACCCCGAAACAAATTGACTCGCCCCTCGGCAGACCAAAAACCTAAATTTTCACGATCGGCCGTGCCAATCTTGGCACTTTCGCGCCCAACCCTGGCGGACAGTGATGGCAGAAAAGAGCGTTTGAGATAACCGGTCCGTTCGCGCGCAGCCATTTCGCTTTGCCGAGCGCCCGCGACGTTTTCGTTTCTCTCTTTCACTAGTTTCGGCAAATCCTCGAAGCGAACCTGGAAATCTTTCGGAGCCGCGTGAACCGCGAACACTGATCCGAAAACTAAGCTCAAACTCAAGCGCCTCAACATTTCTAACCTCTTAATCTAGATTATCAAAAGCGGCCAAAAGGGCCTTGCTGTCTTTTGTCCAAGTGACATCAAGATTGTAAGGCTTGGCTTCTGGATTTGGCATTTTACCTTGAAAAACATTGTCCTTACGCTCGACGGGGAAAGTTACGTTCTTCCACTTACCCTTCACTTTAGTCGCCAAAGTGACCTCGGCCTTGTCGTTAAATTCCTTTAAGTCCACAGACTTCATCGTCTTATCATAAAGGTAAACGCGAACCATGCCTTCCGTCCGCACCAGCTCGGCCTTAAAGAGCAAGTCCGCTCTTGGCCCTTTGTCGGCATCTGCTTTCAAAACCACCGCCGTCACCAAGCCGCCGTATTTTCCCGAATCACCCAGCTTCGGTCCATGTCCACCTTCATGCGCGGAAATAGACAGTGAAAACAACAGACCCACTAAGCCAAAAACAATTTTCCCGATCATTTCCATTCTCCTTCGTTATGCTTTTGATTGAATTTCGAAACGTACTTACCAATCGCTTTCTGACCGTACTTCAAAAAAAGAGTCGGCGTCACAATCAGATCCAGCAAGGTCGACGAAACCAAGCCACCGACGATCACGACGGCCACGGGGTAAAGGATTTCTTTACCCGGTTCGCCTTTAGAAAGAAGAAGCGGAATCAGGGCCAGTGCGGCGGTCGACGCCGTCATCAACACGGGCACCATTCTCTCTAAAGATCCGCGAATGACAGTTTCTCTCGAGAACGGCTGCCCTTCCTGAGTGATCAAATGCAAATAGTGACTGATCAGAAGTATCCCGTTTCGGGTCGCGATTCCGCACAAGGTGATAAAAGCGACGAACGTGGCCACGGAAAACGTACGATCGGTGATGTAAATGGCGACCACACTGCCCACCAAAGCCAATGGGACATTCAGCATCACTTGGAAACTCAAAATCGCGCAATGGAAATGCAAATAAAGAACTAAAAATGTGCCCAACATCGCCAACAAACCCAACCAAACGATTCGTCTGGAGGCTTCTTGCTGGCTTTCGAACTGGCCACCTAACTTGTAGAAATACCCCGCCGGAAATTGAACCGTTTCATTCAACTTCGTGGAGATTTCTTGAACGACTCCGCCAAGATCACGGCCGCTGACGTTGGCCGAAACCACGATTCGTCTTTGCATATCTTCGCGGTTCACCATATTCGGCCCCGTGCCTTGATACACGTTGGCCACTTCATTTAAGCGCACGCGCTGGCCAGTGGGCATAGTTCTAACGATTGTTTCACCTATGAATTCGGGACTGGAGCGTGATTGATCATCTAGTCGCATAAAGACATCAAAACGCTTTTGCGATTCAATCATTAGCGCCACGGATTCGCCATTCAGAGCCGTCTCTAAATCTTTCGCTAATGTGCCCGAGCGTAAGCCGTAGTTGTTGCCGGCTTCCCGGTCGACGGCGATTTTCAATTGCGGGATCAACACCAGCGGTTCAGTTTGAAGATCCACTACACCTTTCACCGTCGACAAAACGTCCATGGTCTCACCGCCCAGGCGCCTTAATTCGGCTAGTTCGGGCCCGAAGACTTTCAGGGCAATCTGCGCTCTCACTCCCGAAAGCAGATGATCCAACCGATGACTGATGGGTTGACCGATATTGATGTACACTTCACCGACCGCCTCAATCTTCCCGCGAATTTCATTTAGGACAATTTGTCGTTCACGCCCGCCAAGATTGAAGTCGACGTCAATCTCACTCCAATGAACACCTTCCGCGTGCTCGTCCATTTCGGCGCGGCCCGTTCGCCGCACCGTGGATTTGACCTCGGGCACCGAAAGAATGGCTTGTTCAATCTGGGTACCAAGAGCATCCGAAGCCGAAAGTGAAATGCCCGGGCTCGCCGCCACCCCGATCGTCGCCGTGCCCTCGTTGAATTCCGGCAAAAAATTTCGACCCATTAAAGGGAGCATAGCAAGAGCCCCGACCACTAAGACCGCCGCTGCGGCCAGAATCGTCAAAGGCCGAGGCAGCGTGAAGTCCAAAAC
>JBEIHA010000192.1:0-6361 GCA_040381635.1 Pseudobdellovibrionaceae bacterium | reverse complement strand
TGGTACATTCGATTGATCTTTAGATTTGTTAAGCTACGGGCGCCTGGCCGACGCTCGCCGAAACAATAATCCCGACGATAAGATTCACCATCGGCCGATGTATTTCACTTCTGTTTCCAGCGTCACGCCGAATTGCGTTTTCACTTCGGCTTTCACGTGCGAAATCACGCCTTGCACATCGGCCGCGGTCGCACCGCCGACGTTCACTATAAAATTCGCGTGCTTCGGTGAAACCTGGGCGCCGCCGTTTTTAAAACCTTTCAAGCCGGCCTTTTCGATCAAGGCGCCGGCGTGATGTCCGGGGGGATTCTTAAAAGTACTGCCGCAGCTGGGTAAATCCAAAGGCTGCCGAGCCAGACGGTTCTTCGTCGCTTCACGAACTTGATTGGGAATGTCTTCGATCGGTTGATTGGGCCAGCTGACTTGTGCACGCACGATGATCCCGGGCTGCCAGCCATCGCTGTGACGATAATGCCAAGTCGCTTGCGATTTTTCCATACGCCTTAACGGCACGGACTTGTCGGACAGATCCAAGTATTCGAACCAATCGGTGATCTCGACGAATTCCCGCGGGACTACCTTTTCCCCGATCCCCGCATTCATCACAATTCCCCCGCCGACGTCGCCGGGCAAGCCGCACAAGAATAAAGCGGGGGCCAATTTTCTTTTCATGTAGATTTTGGTCAAGTCGGACTTGGGCGTGCCCGCCAAAGCTTCTACTGAAACTCGGCCGTCTTCTTCGCGCACGAGGGACTGATTCAAATGTTTCATGCAAATGACCAGACCTTCGACACCGCCATCACTGGCTAAAACGTTAGTGCCGCCCCCAAGGACAGTGATGGGAATTTTTTTGGCTTGAGAAAACAAAACCGCTTCGCGAACTTCTTCGACGGATTTAGGTAAACAAAAAAAATCGGCAGGGCCGCCGATCTTCCACCAAGTCCAGTCTTTAAGCCCAACGTTTTCGCGAAACTCCATCACGCCCCTTTGATCAGACTTTCGGTCATCTGTTCGCCGAGCTTGGAGATATCGCCTGCACCGAGAGTGAGTAGGATGTCACCGCTCTTAAGAAAGTCTCGCACCTCGTTCAGCTGTGGATCTTCTTTGCGTGAAATTAAACGACGGTCCCCGTGTTGGATTTGCTCGACCAGCTTGGTGCTGGTGACGCCGTCGATGGGCGTTTCGCCCGCGGCGTAGATGTCGGTGACGAACAATACATCCGTGTCGCCAAAACATTTCAGGAAATCATCCCAGCAGATCTTGGTGCGCGAGTATCGGTGCGGCTGGAAGACCGTCACCAAACGTCGCTCGGGAAATCTTTCTTTGAAACCGGCCAGCACGGCCTTCACTTCGGTCGGATGGTGTCCATAGTCGTCGTAAAAGTCGATCCCGCGAATGGTGGCCTTGTGCTGGAACCTTCGATCAACACCGCCGAAGCTGCCGATGGCCTTGGCACCCACCTCAAAAGAAATTCCGGCCTGCATTCCCGCCAAGATCGCGGCCATGGAATTGAGCGCGTTGTGCTGTCCGGGCATCGAGGGATGCATTTCACCCACCTTTACGCCTTCAGTGAAGACATCCCAGTGGTTCGGCATTTTTTTGATCACGTAGTCATTGTGATCTTGCACGCCGTAAGAAATCCAACGTTTGCCGAACGTCTTGAACAATTTCATCAAATTCGAATCGTCACCGCAAACAATGGCCACACCATAAAAAGGAATCCTTGTGGCAAAATCCAAGAATGCATTTTCGAGATTTTGAAAATTCTTATAGTAGTCCAAATGATCGTTGTCGATGTTGGTGATGATCACAATTTCAGGGCTAAGGTGAGTGAAGCTACCGTCGCTTTCATCGGCTTCGGCGATCAACCAATCGCCCTGACCAAGTGCCGCCGTCGACTTAATCACATCCAGTCGGCCCCCAACGATGATGGTGGGATCCAAACCCGCTTGCAGAAAGATCGACGAAGTTAAACTGGTCGTCGTCGTTTTGCCATGGGTCCCCGCGACCGCGATCCCGCGCTTTAAGTTCATGATCTGCGCCAAAGCTTCCGCGCGGCGGATCAACGGAATCTTTCGGCGGCGGGCTTCCTTGAATTCGACATTGTCTTCTTTGACGGCGCTGGAATACACGACGACTTCACTCTCGCCCAAATGAGCTTCGTCGTGACCCTTGTAAACAGGAATTCCAATTTCTTTTAAGCGCACGGTTTGCATGTTTTCGCCGGCGTCACTTCCGGTGACCTGCGCGCCGAGATTATGAAGGAGTTCGGCCAGGCCGCACATGCCGATGCCGCCGACTCCGATAAAGTGAACTTTAGCTCTAGCGAGTCGCATTTCGTTCGATCCTTTCGACGAATTTCTCTACCAACTTTTGGGCGGCCTTCGGTTGGTGAAAGCCGCGCACCGCCTCGGACATTTGGCGCAGGCGGATGGGGTCATTCTTAAGAGAAAGGATTTGATCACGAAGCCCTTCCGGAGTCAGATCTTTTTGCACAATCATAATCGCGGCATTCTTAGCCACCAGACTTTCCGCGTTCTTTTTCTGATGGTCGTCTGCGGCGAAGGGGAACGGGATAAGGATCGAGGGTTTACCGCAAGCCGCCAATTCGGACAAAGTGCCCGTACCCGACCGGCAAATCACCAGGTCCGCTTTTTGGTACTGTTGCCCCATGTCGTGCAGATATTCTCGCAAATCCACTTTTGTAAGCGAGTCCCCATAGATCGACTTAATGCGTTCGAAATCGGTCGCACCGGTCTGGTGCACGATTTCCATATCGGCCAACCAATCGCCCCCCGCCTTGATCATTTCGGCGGCCGCCGTGTTTAGGCCGCGCGCCCCCTGGCTGCCGCCAAAAATCAGCAAGCGAAATTTTTTGCTCTCGGCTTTTTGCATCGACGTGTCTTCGATCTCTTTGCGCACGGGCATTCCGGCCACGAAGACATTCCCTTTTAGTAGTCCGCGCGCCTCTTCGAAAACCACCCAAGCCTCATCGACGAATTTCGATAGAATACGATTGGCCATTCCGGGCATGGCATTGGGTTCCCAAATGGCAGTGCGGTACCCAAGAATCGAGGCCATCAACAACAAAGGCCCCGAAGCGTGCCCCCCGACACCGAGCACGAAGTCCGGCTTTTCACGGCGCAACAGCAAAGCACTTTTGACCATCGCCCACGGCAATAACAACAGGGTCTTTAGTCTTTCCGACAGCGCTACATTTGAATTCAAACGTCCAATCGGCAAGTGATGAACGACAAATCCTTTTGCGGGAATAATTTTGTTTTCTAAGCCGTGCGCGGTTCCCACAAATTCGATGCGACTGGAGGGACGATGGAATTGAAAGGCTTCGGCCATGGCGAGGGCCGGATAAATATGCCCGCCCGTTCCGCCCGCAGCAATCAAGATTTTTGACATTTACTCGATCTCTTTTTCACGGAAATTCAGCGGCATTGTAGACTCCCGCTCGAGATTCAGCAACCATCCGATCAGAAGCGCGGTGCAGATCAGCGAACTTCCCCCGTAACTTAAGAGCGGGAGCGTCAGTCCTTTGGTGGGCAGCAAACCCAAAGCCACCCCACAATTGATAAACACCGAGATAGAAAGTAAAAGCGAAAAACTCAAAGCCAGCGCGCGCTCGCGGTAGCGTTGCAAATGCAAAGCAATTTGAAAGCCGCGAAAGACCACAAATCCATAGACCATCATCAAAATGAAAAAACCGATAAAGCCCATTTCCTCGCCCAAGACGGCCAAGGTAAAATCGGTGTGAGCTTCGGGCAGAAAAAAAAGTTTCCCCTGACCTTGTCCAAGACCCCGGCCCGTAAGACCACCCGAATAAAAACTCAGCATGCTCTGAATCACCTGAAAACCTTTTTCCGCCGGGTCGGCCCACGGATTCAGGTAAGCCTCAACCCGCAAACGGCGGTAGGGCGTCGACATCACCAAGTAAGCCAACGTGGGGAGTGCTAGCGCCACGCCCGCCAAAAGAATCCGCCAGCGTAAGCCGAACGCCACCAGTAAACTGAACGCCAAAAGCAGAATGATCACAAAACTTCCAAAATCCGGCTGGCCCAACAACATCAGCAAGGGCAAAAAGGCCGCGCCCACTTTCATCAACCAGGTTTTATCGATGTTTCCGCGCGCGTAATCGGCAACCAAAGTGGCCAGCACAAACGGATAGGTGACTTTTAAGAGTTCCGCGGGTTCGAAGCGAAATCCCATGGGCAAATTCAACCAGCGATGTGCCCCGCCCACTTTCATGCCTAGGCCGGGAATAAATGTTCCGGCCACGCAAATCACGGCGATGCCCCAAAGAATCCAACCGAACTTCATAGCCTTGGGCCAGCTGATGTACGCGGTTCCGAAAACGGTAAAAATAAAAAGCACTGAAAACAATAATTGTTTACGAAAGAAAAATAATCCGTCGCCGTAAACTTCCGTCGCGAAGATGTAGCTGGAGCTGTAAACCTGCACCAAACCTAAGCCAACCAGGAAGAAAACCGAGAGGAGAATACCGCGGTCTAAACTCATCTCTTAAGCTTAGGTTCCATCTGACGGAAAAGGTAGCGCCGGAGGAGCCGCCCAAGCCTTTGGCCTGGCCCAACCGGCCAAACCTCGTGAGTTAATGAATATATGTTAAAATTCAGATACTTAGGCCGCATCGCAGCTCGCGCTTATATTGAGTATCAAGAAATTCTTGTAAGCCTTACTTGGTCTGCCGGAAATGGTCACTGACTAACGATCTTGGGCGGTTCAGTAGTCCTAAATTCGATTTCAGAGGCCCACGACACATATAGCGCTCCCTAGCTAACCCCCCGTTAGGTCTGGGAATTGTAATACCAGTGGCGTAACGGAACAAAAACCCAAGGTGGCAACCGTGGCAAAACTGATGACCCAAACGACCTTCAAACAAGCCCTCGCGATCAGCTTGATCGCGCTATTCGGCTTAAGCGGCTGCAAAGGTTCAGGCCTTTTCAACGGCAAATTGTTTAAAGAGCGCGCGAGCGAAAAGCCGGCTCCGAGCGACGAAGGCGTTGAGAAATCTTTCTTCGTCGACGCGAAGGGAAAACCAAAAACTTTCCTGTGCGCATTTGCTCCTGAAATCGGGCGCGGGGCCGGTGGCGAACAAATGACCCTGCTTTACAACGGGGCCATGCATTGCAATATCGAATTTGAAATCACCGAAAGGTATCTGGTCGGAAAAATCATTAATCCCTCTTTTCCTAACGATCGCTCGCGCTGGAAAGAAACGCTGAAAATTCCGATCAAGGCCCATTATTACTTCGAGCGCCAAAAAGATCCCCACGGACGTCAAACCAACGAGTGGATTGAAAATTCATCGCGTTCGCATTGGACCGCGCGCCCCATGATGAAACTAGATTTGGCGTCGCTGCAAATGTCTTCGCTGGGCGGAGCTGAGTTCGGTACAGGCTACAAGACGACTTCAGTAGAAGAGATTGAATGGGACCGCGAAAATAATTTCCTAGGTTTTTCTTTAAACATGGTCTACTCGGGCTTCCGCGGAATGGCCGATGAATACCAAGGTCGCTACCGCATTAACTTCCTCAAGTTCGATCACGATCCCACTTTCCAGAAAGTTCCCTATCATCAAGAAAACGCGCGCCTAATGAACATCCTTCATGTCATGGGCCGCAAAGTCGAAGGCATTGAGCCAGAGCTCTATGCCGCCCGTTGGGATTTGCGCAATCCCACCACGCTCTATATTAACGGCGCTCCCGCGGAACAACAAAAGACGATCCTCGCGGCCGTTGAAAAGTGGAACACCACTCTTCAAGAAATCGGCGCCATCGGTAAAGGTCAAAAAGCCTTTATCCCGGTCATCAAAGATTTGAAACATCCCTTTGACTTACGTTACCCGGCCATCAACTGGATCAGCGACAAGCGCATCTCTTTGAACTCGCCGCTAGGTATTGGTATGGCCCACGCGGATGTGCGTAACGGTAAGATTCTTTGGGGCGGCGTCGTGCTTTACGGCGGTTTGCTCGAAAGTTACATCAACCGCTACGCCCCGGTTGAAGCCGCATCCAGCGTCAATATGGTCGAAGGACTGTCGCCGTTTTCGGCCTTTGCGCCGATGTTCGCGAAGAATCACTCACCCATGCTAGGTATCGACCAGATTAAATCGACCGACCGGGGCCAACTGATCGGCAACATGAGCCGCGATCAACGTAAATTCTTAGAGAGCGAGATCGCGCAAGTGGCTAAGGCCGGCGGCGATCCGACTAAGGCACAGGCCTTCCGCGACCAGTTGGCTAGCATGACCGCCGACAGCAAAGGTTTGAATTTGATCGCTGCCGATTTGATTGATCAGGCGCGCCTCGAAACCAAAAGTGTGGAGTCCTAT
>JBEIHA010000191.1:0-6373 GCA_040381635.1 Pseudobdellovibrionaceae bacterium | reverse complement strand
CGACGTGCCCGAAGACATGGACGACTTTTCGGAAACTCTGATCGCCGCCGCCCGCGTGGAACTTGAAAAACCCGAAGCCCAGCGCGACTGGGAAGAAATCATGAAAAATATGGGCCTGGCCGGGGCTCTTCGTAAGATCACCGGAAAAATCGACGAAGCCGGGGCGATGCTAAAGTACTCTTTGCACCTTTGCCTTAAGTATAAACTGGCCGCCACTTTCCGCGTGCAACAGGCGATCCGCTTAGCCGACGTGAAGCGCCGGCAAGGCCACATGGAAGAAGCATTGAGCGATCTTGAAAAACTGCTCAAAGAAACAAGCAGCGAGCCCGAACTGGCGAAGTATCAAGACGTGGTGATTCAACACACGGGCAAAACTTATTTCACCCTGGGTGAATACACTCAGGCGCTGAAGAACTTTGAAGCGGCGCTAAAGATTCGCATCAAAAAAGGCGACGAGGAATTGATCGCTAGCACACGAACCGCCATTGCGGCCTGCCGCGAGCACATTCAGTAAATTTAAGTCCGTTTTTGGTACGGTCGTCCCCGATGTACCCCGGTCAAATATCACGTCATCCACCACTCGAACAACCTAGAGCCGCTCAGCGCCTTTGACGTTGGCGACCTGATTGCAATTCCCTCCTAAGTGGACTGACGAAAATAACTAAGGAGTAAAAAATGTTAAGAGCCGCAATCGCTTTCTTCGTTCTCGCCCTCGTCGCGTTTCTACTAGGTGCTTCGGGCATCGGTGGCATTTCGATGGAAATTGGAAAAATCTTGATCTTCGCATTCTTGGCTTTGGCCGTGATCAGCCTGGTGGTTGGTTTGGTCAGTGGCAAACGAACGAACGTCATTCCCTAACTTTTAGACAGGAGTTTCATAATGGATAAAAATGTATTTGAAGGCGCATGGACGGAATTTAAAGGTGAGGTTCACAAAGTCTGGGGAAAGCTTACGGGCGATGAGCTCGAAAGCACCAAAGGTGATATGGAATCCATTTCTGGTCTGATTCAGCAAAAGTATGGTCACACCAAAGATGACGTCACCCAAAAGCTGACGGAAATGAAAGATCGCTTCGCCGACAAAACAAAATCTGGGCTTCGTGACAGCAACGCGAGAGATGTTTTGAAAACGGATAAGATCAACTAGATCCAATTCAAACTGGATTCTTGAAACGGCAAGCTTGAGTGGATTTTCCACCAAACTTGCCGTTTTTTATGTCTTTAGGCTCGCTTGCCGTCGAAGCCATTGAACCGCTTCGACCATGGCCAGCGTGTCTTTCTGGCAGTAGTCGAGCATGGCTTTTCTAAGCTCTTCTTTGCGCGGTGGACTTGTTTTCTGGTCAATCAGCTCTGTAAACGCGCGCTGGGCCGCCGAACCATCACTCACCGACATTCCTTCGTAAGAAAAATCTTTCCCAAGCAACGCGGGCGCCACGTATTTCAGTGAGTAACTTCCGCGGAAATTCGGATCGTAAACGGCCGCGCGCATGATTTCGAGCGGATCTTTGAATCGCCCAAGCAAAGCCACCAAAGAATCGCGGCGCTCACTTGAAAAGTCGGCTAGGTCTTGGATGCATTTCATTTCAAACTTCGCGAAGTAGGCAACGATCGTGCCTTCTGTCCCGCAGGCTTGAAGTAAGGCCGGAATGAGGTGAGGCCGCGGATCGCCAACATCGCTATGCAGAAATTCAAAGTGTTCGACAGGCCCATCTGGTTCATCTTGCCGGTGCACACTCAACTGAAAGGGTGTCTGTTGATAAGGTCCGGTCCCGGTATAACAAGGAATCGGCGGATTTATCGTTTCAAAGTCCAAATAGATCAGCGGATACTTCCAATCCGCCATCGAAGCGGCGATCGCGGGGCCGTCGCTGACGGCTTGATCGGTTACGTGCGCTTCTACCATGCGCTTTTGCAATTCATCTAGGTCGCTGGTGTCCGCATCTTTGATCTGAATTTGGCCTCTTCTATAGAACTCCCAAACTTTTGGACCGAGGCGCGGAATATTAAAGATACTGATTTCAGGAATTTGCTTTTGATTGAAGCAATGCTTTTTGAATTCACAGTCACGTTGTACCGTGCAATGGGGACCGAGGTCCACGTCCGGAACTTCCGGTGAACGAAGAGCATTGAAGATGGCGTTCAGTCGCGGCGCAATTTCGCGGTAATTTTCGCGTAAAACGTCGGTCACATCGACTTCCACAAAAAGGTTCTTTAGATTCGGGTATCGGCATTCGGGATTCAGGTGAAGAACGATGATTTTCTCTAAAGCAAGTCCACTATTGGCTAGGATCCATGCCTGCAAGCCCACATCTTCTAGGTACTCAGGCTTTACTTTAGTTCCCGATTTGACTTCGATGAGCGTCCAGCGCTTCGATTCTGGTGAGTACTGCAAAATATCGGCGCGCGCGTAGCAGCCTTTGTATTCAAAGGCGGCTTCGTAAATAAATTCAGTGCCGTCCTTAAGCAATTCTCGCGTACGTTTTAACGAGCCACCGAAGTCCCAGGGCTTGTTGTCCACCAAGGTTCCGCCGGGATAATAAGTTCTGGCAACTTCACCCACCTTGTTCCCTTGATCAAAAACCGTCTGCTGATCCGGGCCGATGGGGGGTTCAAGGTCCGGTTGATGAATGGTCAGGTAAATCGATTTGGCGCAGCGATACCCACGCATAATTTTGGTTTTGCTGAGCAGCTTGGGCATAGGTCTCATTTCTCTGTTTTACCGGAAATTCGTTTCGCTGAACAGATGACAATTGAGATCTGACGGATATACTGACGGTCATGCTCGCCGAGCCCATTCATGTCAAAATGTCGAATCACCAGATCGCGATGGCGAGGATACATGTTACGTACATCGAACCGCTGAAGAAAAAGTCGGCTTGGATGATCCTTGGCGTGTTTATGATCCTTTCAGTGGTGGCGAATCTTACGGGGGGCGGAAGGTTCGAATCCATTGCCGAAATGCTGATCGGGCTAGTGGCGATTGCTGGATCTTGGTTTCTGTTCACCTACACCCGAGAACGTGGCAATAAAGAAGCGGCGCGTATGTACGACGAAGGTTTCACGCTGACCTTGCGCGAAGAAGGCTTGCTCTATCAGGTCGGCGAGGCTTTCGAAATTTTACCCTGGTCAAAATTCGGAAAATCCTTAAGGACCAGTCAGTGGTTCTATCTTTACTTTACAACCCATTGGGCGTTGATCATTCCTCGCTCCAGCTTTCCAACAGACGAAGGATTTCATGCTTGGATGAAGGTGGCGGAAGAGAAAATTCAGCTTTCATAAATGATTCATCTTGGTCCCGACGTGCAATTTCACATACAGTCCTTTAAGGAGAACACCATGCTAGGCACAGTCATTGGAATGATGGAAAGAGGCTTTGTGCCCGACTCGACGGTACGCTGGGGCATTCGTCGCCTTTGTGCTTTCCGTCTGCGCACACTCCAAGCTGAAAACGCCGACCCGAAGCACGCTCGAGCCGCCTTCGCGGAACTGCTGAAAAAGTCGCCCGTCGCCATTGCGACCAAGGATGCGAACGCTCAACATTACGAAATTCCGGCGAAGTTCTTTCAACTGGTCTTAGGGCCGCACCAAAAATACAGCTGCGCGCTTTGGGATGTCGGCGTGAAAAGTTTAGAAGCTGCCGAGAAACTTTCACTCGAACAAACCGTCGAACACGCCGATCTGCGCGATGGTCAAAAGATTCTAGAGCTCGGCTGCGGTTGGGGCTCACTAAGTCTCTTTATGGCCGCACGATTTCCCAACGCGCGCATCACTGCCGTGTCGAATTCCGCTTCGCAACGGGCTTATATTGAGAAAACGGCTTCAGAGCGCGGATTGAAAAATCTGGAGCTGCTGACGCTGGATTTGGGTCAAGCGACCGATCTCGGGGGCAATCGTGGCGACTACGACCGAGTCGTAAGCGTAGAAATGCTCGAACATCTGCGCAATTACGAAAAATTCTTCGCTACCGTCCAAAAATGGTTGAAACCTGGCGCGAAAATGTTCGTTCATATTTTTACCCACCGCGAATTTCCGTACGCTTTCGAGACCGAGGGCGAACACAATTGGATGGGTCGCTACTTCTTCACCGGCGGACAAATGCCGGCTCGCGATTTGTTCTTTCATTTCCAGGGTGACTTCAAATTGCTTCGCCAATGGGACTGGGCAGGCACTCACTACCAAAAAACTTCCGAAGCGTGGCTAGCAAATATGGACCGACAGCGAAAACAGGTTCGCGAGGTTTTGGCTCCGGTTTACGGCGAAAAAGACGTCGACCGCTGGATTCAGCGCTGGCGGATATTTTTTCTGGCCGTGGCTGAACTGTTCGGCTTCCGCGACGGGCACGAATGGGGCGTGACTCACTATTTGTTCGAGAAAAAGGCGGCGGAATGAAGTGGCGGCGGCTATTCATTGGTCTATTTTTGGCGCAAGTCGCCTCGGCAGAAACCGAGATCATCACCGGAAAGATTTTTTCCCTAGGGGGAAGTCTTACCGAGCCGCTCTTCGTGCAAACCACAGAGGTGAAAGTTGAAGGGGCCTACCGACGAATGAACGCCTTCATCAAAGATGCGAACCTAAACATCGTAATGACCGAACGGACCGTTTTTAAAGATGGTTTGTTGCTCGAACAAGACGTCGAACAAAAACAGATCGCCGAACGCTACGAGTTGCGCGTTCGCGATGGTAAATCTTATTTTAAGGTATTCAAATCCAATGGCAAAACAGAAGAACTGGAAAAAGAGAAGAGTGAAAGAACGCCCGAGGTTTTTTTGACCGGCCCGGGATTTGAACCGTTTCTTCGTACTCACGAAAAATTTTTGCGTGAAGGCAAGAAAGTTTCGGCGCAATTTGGGGTTCTGGAACTGGCGCGCAGCGTGGGCTTCGACTTCAAAAGTGTAGGCCACCGACCCAGCAACGAGAATCTTAAGATTCTGATGGAGCCCTCGAGCTTCTGGCTTTCCATGTTGGTTTCCCCGATTCTGATGGAAATTGATCAAAAAACTTTACGCGTTTTGAATTTCAAAGGACGCACTCCTTTGCGGATAAAGGCGGGTAAAAAGTGGAAACCCATCGACGCCGAAATTCATTACTCATTCGAAAAAGTAAAACCTTGAACATCACCATGGCGTTAACAGCGATGACATTTTTGACGGGTTGTTCGAGTCTTTCAAAGAAATTTCCTTTTGACGTGAAAAAAGATTCTGTCTTTCTGAGGGATCGACCGGATCTGAAGATGGACGCCTACCGTCCGCAAGCCGCCGGTCGCTTGCCAGTTGTTCTGGTTATTCACGGCGGCGGTTGGCGCAGTCGTAGCGGAAACATGGCCTCAATTTGCCGCGACCTCGCGGCACAAGGCTTTTTAGCGCTCAATGTGACTTACCGCCTCTCACCTCAACACATTTACCCCGCCGCTTTAGACGACGTCCGCACGATACTAAAGTACGTGCGTGAGGCTCCAGCTGAATTTGGTGCAGATCCCGAGCGCGTGTTTGCGCGTATCCCGGGTCACCCTTGGTCAAAATGTTTCTGGGGAAAAATCGAGATGACGATCCGGAGCTTTGGAAAAGCGCTTCACCAATTTCGTACGTGTCAAAGAAATCGCCGCCCGTTTACATGTACCACGGAAAAAGTGACATGATCGTCGGGGTCGATCAAACTCGTGCGATGAAAGTGCTTTTAGAAAAAAACGGTGTGCCCGTCGAAGCCAAAGAGATCGGCTGGGGTTCCGGCCATATCTCGACCTACTTGTTTAGCCAAAGCGCCGTCGATGAAGGCATCGCCTTTCTTCTTCGCTGGTCGCGTTAGATTTCAAAACTCATTTGTCCGGCGGACTGTTTAGGTTCGTCGTTGATCAACCTGACGCCAATGCCGATCAGGCGGACGGGTTCAGAGCGCCTTTCCCAAGCCTTGGCCAAAAGCTTTTCAAAGTCAGCCACCAGGGGCCAACCGCGCGAAGAGATCTCGTGGGTGGTTTGCTTGAAGTCGTAAAACTTTATCTTCACGACGAAACCGCGAATTCTTTCACGTTCAACAGCGCGCAGCATTCGAGTTTCCCAGTCCTCGTAAAGCCCGGGCAAACGAGCGAGACATTCTTGAAGCGTCTGAAGGTCTTGATTGTAAGTCTCTTCTACGGTCAGCGATTTACGCTCCCCGTGCGGCTCTACTTTTCGGTTATCGATTCCGCGAGCGCTGTCGTAGAGTCCCTGCGCCCAGGAACCAAAATGGGAGGCCAACTCCACCACGGACTTTTTCTGCAAGTCCGCGCAAGTGTGCAATCCCAGCGCTTGCATCTTTTTTGCGGTGACTTTTCCCACGCCATGGATTTTCTCGATCTTCAAGGTGGGCATGAAAGCTTCTACGTCTTCGGGTCGGATGGT
>JBEIHA010000190.1:0-6387 GCA_040381635.1 Pseudobdellovibrionaceae bacterium | reverse complement strand
CGAAGGTCCAATCAACCAGACAAGTTCATATTTAGTGGCCGGTCGCTACAGCTATCTGGGTTTTGTTCTGGCCCAGGTCCTTAAAGACGAGCCTGCATTCAATTTGACCGTAGCTCCTTCATTCGGTGATCTGGCCGGTATTTATAAAAAGAAATTTTCAAACGGGGACGAGTTTAAACTTCTGTCGATTCTGTCCCACGATGAATTGAAGTTCGTGTTGAACGAACCTCTGCGCGAAGACCCCGGATTACGTGGTGAATTTTCTAACACCACGGATTTCTATCGCTTGATCCCTAAATGGGAACGCCGCTTAAGTGGCGGAGAAGCCTGGCGGGCCTCAATAGGGTTTGGGCAAGATAAATTCAGGGTGAATGCCGGCGAAGACTTTCTGGATGTTCAAAACTTAGTTCTTACCCAAAGAACCGAATGGGAAAAAAAGTTTCGCTCGGATTGGACCAGCTACCTAGGCGTGGACACCCGGCTGGGACAAGCGGAAGTGGCGTTCAAACTTCCGGGCAGAAATAATCAAGGGGGCGTCGACAACCCCTTCTCAAGTGGCGAAACCGTAGAAAGATCGATCAAGCAAGACGAAATGTTGATTGGTCCTTACTGGCGGAATCGCATAAAAGCAGAAGATTCACGTTGGACGCTTATGCCATCTGTGCGCCTGGACTATTTCAATAAGACCGAAGAAATCTTACCTCAGCCGCGGTTTGCCGCACGCTTCGACCAGAATAGCTCTTTGTTTTACAAAGCCGCCGTAGGGCTTTGTTTTCAGCCCCCAGAACCTCAAGAAACCTCACCTGGTTTCGGTAATCCTGACTTGGACTCACCTAGGTCTTGGCATTTCACCACCGGCTTCGAAAAAGACTTTCGAAATGGTTCCACCAGCGGCTACACCCTACAAACAAATTTGTTTTACCGCCGTTTTGAAAAACTGGTGGTCAGCTCACAATCCACCGTCGTCCGTAACGGCGCCATCGAATTTGAACGCTACAACAACGATGGCAAGGGCCGCGCTTACGGGGCAGAATTTCTAGTGCGCTTCGAAAAGCGGCCGTGGTCAGGTTGGCTATCCTACACGCTTTCCCGCAGCCATCGTGAAGAACCGGGCCAAAGTGAATACCTGTTTGAATATGATCAAACGCACAACGTGAACATCGTCGGCGCTTACGAGGCAAAGAACAATTGGCGCTATTCCTCACGTCTTCGCTACGTCACCGGCAATCCGGTGACCCCGGTGGTTGGATCCGTCTTCGACGCGGACAATGATGTTTACATTCCAAAACGGGGTCCTTTCTATAGCGAACGTAATTCGGCTTTCGTCCAACTCGATTTCAGGATCGACAAGACCTGGGTTTATGACACTTGGCTACTGAATGCGTATTTGGATATTCAAAATGTCACCAATCAGAAGAACAGCGAAGGTATCCGCTATTCCTACAATTACGCACAAAAACGCGACGTCATGGGCTTGCCCGTCATTCCCACTTTCGGCGTTCGGGGAGAATTCTAATATGCGACTTCGAATTTTAATCTCAATCGCTCTGCTCGCGCTACTTCAAGCCTCGTGCGCGGATAATGATTTTCCGGAATACATCGAACTCAAAGAACTTCGCGTCCTGGCGTTGCAAGCGGGATCCACGGGGTCAGCGGCCGAATACTCACCCGGTGATAGCGTGACGATCACTCCAATTATCAGTGATTACTTTGGTGGCAGCCGCGCTTTGAATTACGAAGCCTTCGCCTGCGTCGATCCCGGACTTTCTGTGGGTGCAGAACCTTCTTGTGACGGAGTGCCCGGCGCGGAGAGCGTTGGTTCAGGCACAGCCACCACTCCCGCCACCCAGCGCACGGGAAGCTCCTCTACTTTTTCAGTGAATATTCCATCAACGCTGCTGGATCAGCGCAGTGCCGCCGACAAATACAACGGCGTGAATTATCTGGTGACATACAAGCTGACCGCCGGATCCGAAGTGGTGCGATCTTTTCGCCGGATTTTGGTTTCAGAAACTGGCAAGGCGGGGAAAAACAATAATCCACAGACCACCGGAATCTTAGCCAACGGCGCGGCTTTGACCACCCTGCCCGCAGGCCAAGTGGAGCTTTCGGTTTCTTACCCCGCGGGATCGGTTGAAAGTTACAGCGCGAAAAAATCAGATGGCTCTTTAGCGAGTGCGACCGAATCGCTAACCACCACTTGGTTTCGCACCGATGGTGAATTGAAATTTTACCGAACCGTCACTACAGACACCAGCACCTACACCCCACCGGCGGCTGCGCCCGCGGGCCGCCAAGCTTTGATCGTTGGGGTGACGCGCGATGATCGCGGTGGCGTTACGGTTTTGGTTCAAGCGCTTTAGTTCATCGCAAATGAAAGAAGCCAACCTTGTGGGTTGGCTTCTTCAAACTCGATTTTAAAAATCTATGTCTTAGTAACGGCTGCCGCCGCCGTAGCCACCACCGCGATTATTGTCACGAGGAGCTTGGGGCTTGGCTTCAGATACGTTCATCGCGCGTCCGTCCATTTGGCTGCCGTTGAAACGGTCAATCGCCGAAGCGGCTTCACTGTCGGTCGAAAATTCGACGAAGGCGAAACCTTTCGAACGGCCCGAATCACGGTCAATGATGACCTTGGCACTTTGAACGCTTCCGCATTCCGAAAAAGTCTGCATTAGCGACTCATCGGTTGCAGAAAAGGGAAGATTACCGACATATAGTTTTTTACTCATTAGAACCTCCTAAAGGCTGAGCGCTCTTCGGAGGACATGGACAGAATGAACCTGGACTCTTGAAGTAGCATTAAACTGCCTTCTAACTTACACGCACTTCCGCGTTTCACCTAAGTATTTCGCACGTCAACCGGGCAAGTCACCGCCGCAAGCAACGTGGTGAATCCCGTCGAACCTAAGGTGCGGGTTGGCAGGTGGCCTTACCTCCTAGGAAACGAGGTGGTGATCCTGGCTTAGCCACGCGGGCGCGGGTGAAGACGAGGGCGGGTTCGCTATGTGCCGTTTTGGCTTGATCAAAGGCACCCATGCAATCCGGCATCGGAGTTTTGCCGACGACTTTGTTTTCTTTCAAGACTTCTTTCCAGCATTTCTCGCCGTCTTTGGCGAGCTCGCAATTCACTTTCATTTTCGCGAAATATTCGACCGATAAATTGTCGCCGTTTTTGATGATGGTGAATTCCTCGCTGGGGTGACGAAAGCTCTTCATCACTTCGAGGCCGCTATCGACTTGGAACAATTGAAATTCCGTTTGTCCTTCGCTGGAATCGGCGCCATCGACCAAAATAAATCCACCCGCGACGCCGGCAAAGTAGCCCTCGGTGATTTTTAGGTAATTGGTTTTACCTTTGAAGTCGACCGCACACAGGGCGAAGCCTTTGGGTGGATCGTAACGTACGGCGATTTCGGCGGATCCGATTTCATCGCTGGATTTTAATTCCACCACCGCAAAGGTCGCGTAGCGATAACAAGTTTCGGTGGTGGTGCCGTTGCCTTTTTTATTTTTGCTTTTGGAGAGCACCGTTGGATGAACGAAAGCAAACGGACCATCGAGCTTCCCTTTTTTTAACTTCCAAATTTGCGTTACGGGTTTGGGGGGAGAGTTGCTTTCGGGCGTCGTCGATTGGGCGGACTCGGAATTTTTATTCATTTCAGATGATTTCGAGGCCGCCGCTGCGGGTGATTTTGCCGGTGCGGCTTCGCTCACCGCTCCCCCCGTCGGTGAATCCGACTTCACGGCGACTTCTTCCGTGGGCGGTGATGGCGGGGCGGAGGGTTTCGGTGAGGACGTGCAGGCGGCGACAAAAAACAGGATGGCAAAAAAAACTTGGCTCATATTAAGATCAAAGCATGCGGGGTTTGGGCTCGCAATTGTTCATTTGGCCTTCGAATGGCCAACGACGCATGGCGGACTTTAACTCCGCAGGGCGTCCCTTTTATTTTACGCCGCGATAGTCGGACAACTTAAGTGGTCTTAGCCCTTTATTTCGGCGTGCAAAATCACAGCGCTCGTTGCGCGTGCCGTCTTCGAAACTGGGTTTGAATTCGCGGCAGCAGCTGGGCCGATTCGCGTAAACGGTGCAGCCCACCTCGTGACCGATTCGGCCACCCAGCGCCACACAGCGCGGCTTCACTTCGTTGGTGCCCAGCATCGCGCGTGTATTCGCGTCGACTTTTTCGGTCAGATCTTTGGGCACTTTGAATTGTTCGTCTTTGATTTCAGCCGGATCGAAAAGCACGCGGAAGGTCCCGCAACAGGCGCCGCATTTCACGCATGGATGCTGTATCACTTCCGATGTGATCGTTTCCATTTGTTTATAGCGTCGCGCTGTTTATGGGAACTTACAAGGTCAATTACGAATGATTTGTTTAGATGAACTTTCCCATCGCCAGACAATCGAAGTAACGGCCATCCAGTTTGCGGTGCTTACGGATCAGGTGGAGGGAAGGCTGACAAGCACGAACGCCGTTCGCTAATTCGCCGTGCACTGATCCAAAGTAACGGCGGTGGATTCCGTTCCCAATACGAAGGTGCCTGAACCACAGCTCGTTAGAGAAAGAGAAGCTGAAACTCCATTCGAGCAGGTGGCCGACCAAGTTCCGGAAGTCGCACAATTGCAAGAGCTACCCCAAGTTACGGCCGAGGGTGAGAAATCGCAAGAAACGCCCGTCAGATTATTCAAGACTCTTAACGCTCCACCACTCGCAACTCGCCCATTTCGAGTCGCGCCCGTGACACTGATCGCTGTCGTCGTCGAATTGGTGTAGTCCGCGAGAGTTACTCCGCCGAAGGTAAGAACGCGACGAATTCCGTCGTTGGCGAAATTGTACGCGCCTGCGCCCGTGCGGGTGATGCTTTGTCCGATCGTACCCGTCTTGGAAACGGTGAAGGTCCCGCCGCGCGAGCCGGTGATCGTAAAGTTTGGATTTCGAGCAACCGAATGACCGTTGGCCGCGACGGAACAGGTGGAATCCACGGTCGCGTCAGTAAAGGTGTAAGTGACTTGCCCAGAAAACGTTGCCCCTAAAATGGTGCAGTCTTGAAAATCGCGGACCACCACGTTCGAAGCACAGCTGCCCCAAGTGTTGGTCACGTAGCAGGACGCCGCGAGCGCTTTCGGGACCAGGGCTTCGCCAAGAATTTGCCAGGGCCCTTGCGCTTTGGAAAACCGAGCCACGTTGCTACTTTCGCGCTTGAGTAGCGCATAGCCACCGTCGGATCCACCCGAATCATCGATCGACACCATGGCGTCGCCAATTTGCTGCGAAATGGAATCTGAAGGGGAAGATGTTTCTTCTTCGTTGTTTTTGCATGATGAAGCCATTAAGCCGACGAGCAGAAAAAGCAGCGCGATTCGCATTTGAATCTCCTTCATTTCAATAAACGAAGACCTTATTCTATTCTAAACGCTTCTCTGTACAAGCGGGAAAGGTGACCCTAGGCGATCGACCAGGGCTTGTGATAGAATTCTAGTATGCAAAGCGCCATGAACTTGAACGCCGAATTTGTGCGCAAAGTTTAACGGAGTCTAGTAGGTCGGTGGAAAAATGGAAAAAGATTTTTACTTAAACGATCGCGGTTTAGCCGCGTACTTCGAAAAGGACTGGGGCGATCACGCCTGCCCCAAGGCCTTTCACTTTGCTCCGTTCAATCCCGCACAACTCTACTCGCCCTATCACGAACAATCGACGAAGCTCTTGCTAGGTGCTATGGACAGCGTAGGCGCAAGACCTGCGACAATGCTAGAAATTGGTGCGTCCTTGGGACGCAATTTCTTTGAGGTCTGCAGCGTGGTCGATACTCTGCGCGCAGCCAAGTTGGTTGAGCCTTCAAAGCTTTTGTTCGACGGCCAACGCCGAATTTTCGAAGGCGACCCTCGGCCTAAGTTCAATACTCTTGTCGGACTGGGTGATTTTGCCGAAGTCACTTTGGATGCCGCGCCGATCCGCACGGCGTGTTCGAAGGTCGATGTTACGGCCTTGAATATTCCGTTCCAGGAACTGAAACTTAAAGACACATTCGACTTAGTTGTGTGCTCGAACGTCATCGATCAATGTAAAAATCACTTCGCGCTGGTGGACCTGTTGAAAGAGCGAACAGCCCCCGGGGGGCTTCTTTTGTTCAGTTGCACCTACCAATGGCAGTCGAAGTACATCGGCAACGCCGTTCGCGAGATCACCAATATCAATGACTTGTTTCGAGGCGGCTGGCGCTGTTTGGCGGAAGACAATATTCCCTTTCACGTGCGCGCGAACGAACGGCATTGGCTTTCGTTTCTGGCGCACGCTTCGGTTTTTCAAAAAGACCATTAAAATCCCGACGCAATCGGGTGACCTCTGCGCCCAGTTGCCCCTCACGCGAATCGCCACCTATAGG
>JBEIHA010000189.1:0-6411 GCA_040381635.1 Pseudobdellovibrionaceae bacterium | reverse complement strand
AGAGTCTCTGAAAAGATCGCGCCACCGCCCAATCTACAACTTAATCGCCGAAGCCAGGCTTGTCTTCGAGAGTCACTTCTTCACAGTCGCCGGCCATGTCGGGAAGCGCTTGCGACACTTTCTGAAGTTCTTCTTTGGTGGCGTAACCCGTCTTTACGACCCATTCCTTCATGCGCGTGTCGTGCTTCAGATTTTCAAGGGCTTTGGCTAGATCCATTGCGTTCTCCTAACGGGGGCCTAAGGGCCGCTCAATTCCAATATCGCGGCTCATTCGGATTCTTGTTTTCAGGTTTCTGGTCGTTGTTTACCACCAGTTTTAGGCGACGTCCACGTTTGCCTCCGCCTGAGCTTTGGCGGATCCGGTATTGAGCCACGAAGGTCAGAAAAGCAAAACCAACGGCAATACCGCCCAAATGGGCCAGATTGGCGGTCTGATTGCCCATCCCGCTATCCATCAGGGTCACCAGCTCTACCACGCCGATGATCATCACGAAGTATTTGGCCTTCATCGGAAAAAGCATCATGAAGTACATGACCCGCTCGCCAAACAAGATCCCGAAGGCCAGCAGCAACCCATAGGTCGCGCCACTGGCGCCGACCAGCGGGGCTTCCATCGCCATCGTCTGTCCGGTGATCAGATAGTAGGTGAACGAACCCGCGAGATAAATCAGCCCGGCCCCTATCCCGCAAACCATGTAGTAGGTGATAAAAAAACGGCTACCCCAGCGCGCTTCAAGCTCGTACCCGAACCACCAGAGCACAAGCATATTGAACAGAATATGAAACACGCCCGTAGAGTGTAGGAACATGTAGGTGACCAACTGCCAGATCCAACCCTTGGTGATCACCGTCCCTGGCACTAAGGCAAACCAATCAAACAAGAACGTGTTCTTAAGGATCATCCCCTGCAAAATCAAAACGCCAATAACCCAAATCCCCACGTTCGCTAGAACGAGAATCTTTACGGTCTTCGTGAAGGGTACGACCTGGATCGGCGCTTGATTCATCCGCGGTCCCTGGTTTCGCGAGGTTGGCTAAGTTCGATCAAGATTCCACCGGTGGACTTCGGATGAATGAACGCCACCTCGCAGCCGTGGGCGCCAGGTCGCGGTTCTTCGGAAAGAAGTTGAATGCCTTTGTCTTTCAAGGCTTTCATTGTGGCACGAATATCCTTCACGCGAAAGCAGACCTGCTGCACACCCGGGCCTCGTTTTTCTAAAAACTTGGCCACAGGGCTGTCTTTTTCCGTAGGCTCCAACAATTCGATGCGTACGCCGTCCGCCAACTCAAAAAAACCGACCTTCACCTTTTCTGAAGCGACGATTTCCGTGGTCATAGGACCAAGGCCGAGGGCTTCCCAGAAGCTCTTGCCCTTTTCCAGGCTTTCGACCGCAACGCCGATATGATCCAATTCAAAAGTCATTATTCGATCTCCGCAAAGTGGGGGCGCAAGCGCTCGAAGGTTTGTTCCAAAGTCTGGGGCAAAGCCTTGGTCTCGGCGATCAATGGAAAGAAGTTCGTGTCCCCGCTCCATCGAGGCACTATATGCCAATGCAGATGTTCGGGTATACCCGCCCCGGCCACCGCGCCGTGATTCATGCCCATATTCAAGCCCTGACAGCCCAGTTCATCCGTTAAAATCTTTGCCGACAATTTCAGCCAGCGGGCGAGATCATTGCTCACCGAATTGTCCAACTTCCAAATGTCCCCGATATGCTTGCGCGGGAGTATGAGCAGATGGCCCGTGTTGTAGGGATATTTGTTCATCAGCACCATGACGTTTTCATCCATCGCCAAAACCAAGGCGTCCGGTCCAACGCCGGTCTTTTCGGCAGAACAAAAAACGCATCCCGTGTCGGGCAAGAGCTTACGCACGTAACGGTATCGTTCGGGTCTCTCCATAAAATCGCGTTCTTGAGGCCAAACGGCTTTCACCAATGCCTTAGCCCAGTCGCTCTTTGACGGCTTGGATACCGATTTAGCGCGCGCGCCAACCGAAGGCTTGCGCCTTTTAAGGCCCGGCGATTTTCTGGAAATCTTCCCGTACTTCTTCAAATCAAAAGGCTCCGGGCATAAGGAATAGCGGCTTTGCGTTCAACTGCAGATGAAGCAGTTTCTCGGCGGTCTTGGCCATTCGGCTTTCCGAAGACGCGTCCTCTAGGAACTCGAAAAAACCTCGGCGTTTACGCGCTTTGAAAACTTCAACGTCGTTACCAAGCCCGGTCATTTCGCCCAATTCCTTACGCGCGTCGTCCCAGCTTCCCACCTTGTCCGCGAAACCCAACTTCACACCCTGGCGCCCGGTAAAAATTCGACCATCGGCGTACTGATCTAAAAATTCAGGTTTCATCTTTCGCCCTTCAATGATCGCGCCCTTGAACTGCGCCAAAACGTCATCAAGCATTTCTTGAAACAAAACCCGCTGTCCCGCGGTCAGCGCCTTATATTCCGCGCCGGCATTTTTGTATTCGCCCGTCGTCAGGGCATAACGTTCGATCCTGGCCCAGTCGTAAAGCTTTTCAAGATTTATGAATTCCATCAGCACACCGATGGATCCCATCATGCAACCCGGAGTCGTAAAAATCTTGTCTGCAGCCACCGCCGCATAATAAGCACCGCTGGCCGCGACCGCGGAACAATAGGCAATCACAGGTTTTTTGAACTCTTCGCGTGTGCGCTTAATCTCATCGTGAATCTCTTGCGAAGGCCCCACTACACCGCCGGGACTGTTGATGCGAATCAGAACCCCTTTGATGTGTTCATCTTTACGGTACTTGCGCAGCAATTCCAGAAAGTCTTTACCGTCGATGATCACGTTGTCGAGTTCAAGGGCCAAGATCGAAGATTTACTGACCTTCGGCGAAACTTCCTCGTCCGAAAATAAAGCCATCATTCCGCCAACGCCGACGAGCAGGCTTCCGACAAAAATAACAAGAATAAGGACGAAAAGAACCTGGACGACGCGTTTCAAGGAGGCTCCTCAGATGATGTTTTTTACTTCAGCAAAAACTGAAAAAGCGCGTTCCCCCGTAAGGAAAAACGCGCCCTAAATACTATCGAATAAAATTACGACTTCTGTTTTTCTTTTTCAGCATCGGTCAAAGATGCTTTCAAAGTTTCCCCGAACAAGTCACCGAGCGAAGTCTTGGAAGTGGCCGTGGCCTTTTTCACGTAGTCTTCAACGTCGGCTTTCGATTCACGCAATTTGACGAGCTTCGCGCTCAGACCGATTTTGCGAGAGTCACGATCGATGGTGATGATTTCGGCTTTCATAACGTCGCCGACTTTAACCACATCATCCGGCTTGTCCACACGTTTGGTGGACAGTTCGGAAATGTGGATCAAACCTTCGATATCGCTTTCGAGTTCGACGAATACGCCGAAATCCGCGAGCTTCACGACCTTCACATCGTACTGACTGCCGATCTTGTACTTGTCTTCGATGTTCGCCCACGGATCGGATTCGAGCTGTTTAAGCCCAAGGCTGAAACGTTCGTTTTCGATATCAACGCCCAAGACCACGGCGCGCACTTTGTCGCCCTTCTTGAACATTTCCGATGGGTGATTGATGCGCTTGGTCCACGAGAAATCCGAGATATGAACCATGCCGTCAATACCGTCTTCGACACCGATAAAGACACCGAAATCCGTGATGGACTTAACTTCGCCTTCAATGATGGTGCCGGGCTGGTAGGAATCTTTGAGTTCAACCCAAGGATTCGCTTCCAGCTGCTTCATGCCTAAGCTGATGCGGCGGTTGGCGCCGTCGATTTCCAAAACCTGAACGTCGACTTCGTCGCCCACTTTCAAAATTTGCGACGGGTGCTTCACGCGCTTCGTCCACGACATTTCGGAAACGTGGATCAAACCTTCGATGCCTTCGGCCAGTTCAATGAACGCGCCGTAGTCGGTTAGGCTGACCACTTTACCGTTGGTCTTTTTGCCAACAACAAAAGCTTTTGAGGCCGCTTCCCACGGATCTTCTTTGAGCTGTTTCAAGCCCAACGACACGCGCTCTTTTTCGTTGTCGAATTTCAACACTTTGACGTCGATTTCATCGCCCACGTTCAGGATTTCCGACGGGTGCTTCACGCGGCCCCACGACATATCCGTGATGTGCAGCAATCCGTCCATACCGCCGAGATCAATGAAGGCCCCGTAATCGGTGATGTTTTTGACCACGCCTTTGACGATCGAGCCTTCCTTCATCGCATCCAAAGTTTGGGTGCGTAGAGATTCGCGCTCTTCTTCCAACAAAGCTCGGCGACTTAAGACGATATTGCCGCGCTTTTTGTTGAACTTGATGACCTTGAATTTATATTTTTTGCCGATGTAGGCATCGATATTACGAACCGGACGAAGATCGATTTGGCTGCCGGGCAAGAAAGCTTTAACGCCGATGTCGACGCTTAAGCCGCCTTTAACTTTGGCGATGATCGTGCCTTCGATGACTTCTTCGTTTTCCGCCGCGCGGGAAATATCGTTCCAAGCGCGAAGCATATCGGCTTTGTCTTTCGACAAAACGACCATGCCGTTTTCGTTTTCGATACGGTCGATGTAAACTTCAACCTCGGATCCCACCGCGATATCGCGTTGACCATCGACCACACGGAATTCCGAAATCGGAATCAAGCCTTCGCTTTTGTAGTTAATGTCGACCAGGACGTAGTCTTCCTGGACTTCGACGACGCGGCCTTTAACGATGTCGCCCACTTTATTGTCTGAAGTGGCGAGTGATTGGTTGAACAAATCCTCGAAAGATTCTCCGGATTTGGCTTGGATGTTAAAAAGTCCCGGGTTTTGCGGAACTTCGCTGTCGGCGGCGTCCAGCTGTGCCAGGATTTTTTCTCTTTCAGCCTGAGCACGGCTTTTATTTTTGGAACCACCCGACGTGTTGACCATACGCAAACATACCTCCTGCGGGATCAAACCAAGACGTCAACCTATGGTCTGCCCTTATATTTAGAATAAGACTGTTTATAGAGAGTAAGGATTTAAAGTCAAAAGGATTTTAGCGGAACGCATCACGCCTTAGGAATAGGCGTGTGGGCGAGGGCCTCGACCACCCAACTTTGGATCTTATCGACGACTTCGGACAATTGGAGTCCATTCGAGTCCACCACTCGCGCATTCGGGGGAATCTGCAACGGCGCCGCAGCGCGGGAGGAATCCGCCTGATCGCGAACCACTTGAGCGGCCTGAGTGTCTTTTAAGTCCAGACCCTGCTCCTTCGCCCGGCGCGAAGCTCTTTCCTCTTGGCTGGCGGTAAGAAAGACCTTTAAAAGCGCCTGCGGGAACACCACGGTCCCACAATCGCGGCCTTCGGCCACGAGCCCTGGTACGAAGGAGGCGCAATCGCGCTGGTTCTGCAGAAGTGCGTGACGCACATCGGGATTTTGACTGACCTTGCTGGCGCGGGATCCGTTCTCTTCACTTAAGATTTCTAAGGTCACATCCTGCTTTTTGTAGCAGACGCGCGTTTGATCGTCGTCCATGCGAACTTCCCAAAGTGGGTCGGCCGAGAGTTTAACGAGTCTTTGGGTGTCGAGAGGGTCTACACCCTCTTTCATCGCGACGTAGGCGAGACCGCGGTAAAAAGCCCCCGTCGACACCCATTTCCACCCCAAACGGCGCGCGAGTTCGCGGCTGACGGAAGATTTGCCGGATGCGCTGGGTCCATCGATGGTGATGATTTGCGAAGTCATGTGGCTTCAGAAGCTAATATATCTTTTGCAAACCGCCAAGCCCGCGTTCCCCGATGACTGCAAGTGGCGTAGTTCTGATGATCACAAGGAAACATTTCGGGAGGTCCTCAACATGAGACTTGTTCTTTCTTTCCTACTTCTTTGCGCAAGCCTGAGTTCGAAAATCGCATGGGCTTTCCCAGAAATGGTCCGACACAACTACACTCAGTGCACCTCGTGCCATGTATCACCCACGGGCGGCGCTCTGCTGAACTCGTACGGCCGCCAACAAGCCGCTGAGCTCTTAAGTACTTGGTCCAGCGAGAACGAAGAGCAATTCCTGCATTCCAAAGTAGGAAAAGATTTAGCGGATAAAGGGTTTTTATTCGGCGGTGACGTGCGCTGGATCCAAACCTACATCAAGAACGACAATCGCGAAAAAGCCCGCAGCTTCCCGATGATGGCTAACTTTATCGGCGCCTATCAAAGTGACCGTTTTACTGCCGTCGTATCCGTCGGTGAAGTGCACGAACAAAACAAGGGCGGAGTGCACGGCAACTTCAAGGCCTCCGAGTACTACGGACTACTGAACATCACCGACGAGTTCGCGGTTCGCGCCGGCCGCTTCCTGCCGGCCTTTGGCGTGAATATGCCCAATCACTCGCTGAACTCTAGATATATGATCGGCTTCATACCCATTCTTAGATTCGACACCGTCGAAGCCAGT
>JBEIHA010000188.1:0-6413 GCA_040381635.1 Pseudobdellovibrionaceae bacterium | reverse complement strand
GATGACCACCCGCCGCGAGCGGGTCTACGATCAATTGACCGGATCTTACAAAGAAGTCGTGACCCAAGTGCCCGACGAACAAGCCAAGATGCAATCGCAACAATTGTCGAGCGACATTTCCAGCGTCAATTACCAGATTCAGCGCAGCCGCGAAAAGCAGAGCGCATTGCAAGCTGAGCTAAGTAAAATGCGAACGGAAATGGCGACTCTTTGACCCGCCTGCAGAGCGCATGGCTTGGGCTGTGCTTTTGCTTTGGGATCGCGGCTCACGCGTCGATTTCCGGCACCTTGAAATCTTCGACGGACTATTATCCCATAGACCTTAACGAACCGACCGAGCCGATTGCGCCTTACGTGATTATCGACGCCAACGGCAAGAATAAATTCACTAAGAAATTGCGCCTTCAGTGGCGGCTATTGGCTTCGAGTAACTTAGAAAGCCGATATAGCCCCGAAAAAGCCTACGGGGATGTGCCCGAAGCCTTCCTCGAGCACAAAGTGACGGGCAGCACTCGTCTGCGCTTAGGTCTGAACACCGTCAACTGGGGCGTGACCGATGTTTCGAGCCCCTCGGACGTGATCAATCCGGGCGCCTTTTTTCATCCGATGCGCATCTTTAAACGCGGCTCCCCGATGGTGGAGCTGGACTTCGACAAAGAAGTCTTCGGCGTGCACGCGATATATATTCCCCCGTCAGCGTCGATCAAGCCTTCCGTCGGAAGATTCCCGCTGGTTGCCAAGGGAGTTTTTGGTCAACGTGGATTCTTCTTTCGGCCGCATCGATATCCCTAAACAACTCGAATATGATATCGACGGTGACGAAGTCCTGGAAACCGGATCGAAGCGCAACAACCTGACGACCAATGCTCTTGATCACAACGCAGGTCTTAGACTGAGCTCGCATCTTGGCTCGCTGGATTTGTTCGCGATGCATTTCGAAGGGGCAGCACCGCAACCGAAAGTAAGGCCCAGCATCACCATCGATACCAGCACTTCGCCAAATCCCACGGCGCTGACCCCTATCGGCCTAAGACCAATGTACTACCGCGTGCGCACTTCTGGCGTGGGCTTGGTTTATGCTTTTGAGAAAGTGATTTTGCGCGGGGAAAGTGCCTACCAGCACACGATCAATACGGATCCCCTTCTGCAACCATGGATGTGGTCTAGCGTTGTTGCTTTGGAAACCAATTTGAGTTTAGGCAGCACCAGCTTAATTTTACTCACGCAATTTTATTACACCGTAAATCCTCAGTCTCCGGACAACTTGATCTCTTCGTCATATCGACTGTTTGATCGTACCGGGGTCTTGGGCGCGCGCTGGGCCTGGTCCGAAAGTCTGACCTTAAACGGATCTGTTTTATTTGAGGCAAACACCACAGGTGTTTTTGCGCAGCTGGGCTTTGAGAATAAAATATCGGATGCACTTCGTTGGGGGATAAGCTGGCGCGATTTTTCTTCGCCCAAAGAGGGCTTGATCAAGACTTACGATAAAAATGATCACGCCAATCTTGATCTGACTTACTATTTTTGATTCTGCTTAAAATCTAGAGGGACGCGAAAAGAGTATTTCCACAACTGAACGTCACGCGGATTCAAGCTCATCGAACCATCCCCTAATTCCCAAGTGGGCACGTCAAAAGAAATCGGGCGACTTTCAAGATAGCCCGAAACTCGCGAACCTAAGAGCGAGGTCGCAATCCACGCCGTCACTTGGCGGACCATGGAATACTCTTTGCGGAAGACCGAACTCACGTCGAGCGAAGACGGCATCAACTGTATGGTGAATTTGCCATCGGCAATCTTCGCGCTGAGTGACCCTTGCAGCGGTGCATAGAAGTCCACGTACGGAAGATACTTGTTGCCCGACGGCGCCCATTGATTCACCAGCAAGGGCGCTTGAACGTCATAGCGAATACCGCCGCCATTCAACATCACGCCGTTGGTAAACACGGGCGCTTTCTGCGCAGACACGTCGAAGTAAAACTGTGTCGAAGTCGGGAAACTCATGAGGTCGGGCCAGACGAAGAATTGCAAAAAGCGGCTTTGCATCAAGCCCACAAAAGACTCGATCTCGCTAGATTTGGCGCGGTAGCCGAGCTCGCCGTTTTTTTGCATAAACTCAACCACTCGCGGAAGCGTGCCGCGCGGAAGCACAAAACCAGACTCTTTCACCGACACCAAGGAGAGCACATCGTAGCTACGTTCAACCGACTGGCGGCTGACCAGGGGCGAAGCTTTTGTGATCACCATTTGCCCAGGCACACGTAAAACCCCCTGGCCGGCATCAACTAAATCAGTCGGCACCCAAGAGAGGCTTAAGCCCTCTTTCAAAGTCACCTCGCGGGCCCTAAGCAATTCGGCTTGCAATCCAACGAGGCTTGAAGAGACGAAGTCGAGAGCTCCGTCCTTTAGTACATCTTGCATCCAGGCTTGATCGCGGCTGACGGTTTCAATCGCCTTGCGCAGCTCCTGCTGAAGGGCAGCCGCACCTTGGCATTGCCCGAGATCCACCTGCGCTGGGACCGTGTTGTTCATCGAGAACGCAAAATCTTTCCAAGCCACTTGCATACCTTGGCTAGTCCACGCCCATTTCAAATTGCCTTTGACCTTCCACTGTCCAGACGGGACGCGGATCACCAGGTTGTTACAAGAACCATCAAGTATAATAGTCAGGTTGACGCCGCCCACTTGGCGAACGATCGTGTCGCGGATCTCGAAACGCCCGACGCTAACGACCGGCTCATTCCAATCCAATTCGAGGCCCACTTCTTGGTTTTTTAGATCTGCGGTGCTGAAGCGAACGCTAAACGGGCCTTTCGCGGCCACGCTGGTCCAAGTCGTTTTATAGGGCTTAGCGAAATTGAGGGCGGGCCAATCCCAACTTTGGCTGGCACCAATCTTTGCTGAGGCAATATCGAAAAATTTCGAAATCTGATCGGGATGAATCATTAAGTCGCCTTGCACTTTCAATTCATTAGCACTGTGCGCTTTGAAGGTCGTCAGCACCACGAAGGCAGTGACTACAGTGCGGATGATCAGATGCGAATTCATAATTTATCCTTTTGGCTACTTCGAGCTAAATTTTAATCCAAGACTGGTCTTAAGTATGGCAAGGGTCTGGCCGTTAAGCTAGCTGGCTTCTCATATTGGATTGGTGGAAGAAAGTGAAAGAAGAAATGAACAAGACTTCGACAAAAATCAAAATCTTCTCGCTCGCCTTCTTGTGGGTGTTCACAATCGGTAGTGTCGTTGGTACGTACTTCGCCTTAGAGATTCCCACCAATTACTCGATGGAACAGTTTCTCCCGAAGAAGCATCAACTTTTGAAGTACGATCAAGAAAGCAAAAAAGTTTTTCATATTTCTGAAACTTCACCACACATTCTTCTTTTATCGTTCAACAAAAAAAGCGGCCAACAATGGCACAAAGTCGACAATCTTAAAAAACTGAACAAGTTGAGTGAGGACATCAAGAGCGTAAAAGGTGTCAAATCTGTAATCAGTTTAGGCAACATCCCTTCGGCATTCGAAAATAAAGGAGAGTTGCTGGTCGGCCCGCTTAAGGACCTACAGGCCGCAGGCTACGACACCAAGAAGATCGCAATCAATCCATTGTACACGCCGAACTTAATGTCGAAAGATGGTTTGCATACCGCCCTCTTCGTCATCCCCGAAAATTTATCCCAAGACGGACACAAAGCACTTATTGGGAAAGTGCGCGGATTGGCGCGTAAAGCATCACCGCAAGCTCAGGTGCAAATCGGTGGCCCAGCGGCGATCCGAACGCAATTGATTGATCTGCTGTCACAAGAAATCATGCTCTTTATTTTCTTGGCCCTGATTTGCGCGATCGTCGTCTTAAAAATCATGTTCCATGGCTTCGCCGTTTTGTGGCACGCACTCTTTATATTGGTGATCGCTAACACTTTGGCTCTCGGCGTGATGGGAGCCTTAGGAATCTCGTTTAACATTCTGGCCAGCACTTTGCCGATCATCGTGACCGTTTCTGCCTTAGGTATTTTCACTCATCTTTTGGTGCGTATGTCGGAAGCCGCTGAACATGGCTGGCAAAAGCGCATGCAACATCTATTGGAACTCACCCGAGAGATTTCGGTGGTGATCACTTTGACTGGACTATCGACCGCGGTGGGTTTCGCATGTTTGATTCCTTCGGATGTTCAGTTGATTTCAGATTACGGACTCGCTGTATCGCTCGGCGTTTTGGTCGCGAGTCTTTCAACGATGTTCTTGGTCCCCTCTCTCTATGTTTGGGTCAAATGGCCCAGGCCCCGCAATTTTCTGCACGAGCCTAAGCGCTTTGCTTATTTTGTCGTACGTCACGCGAAGATTATCGTGCCAGCTATGCTTGTGTTCACCGTCGCCTTGGGTGTGGTGGGTAGCAAACTCAGCTGGACGGCGAAGCTCTTCGACGATCTGCCCCCAGGACATCCCGCGGGTCTATCCACAAATCTGATTTCAAAAAAACTCGGCGGTGTCGCGACCGTAGACTACATGGTCGGCGGCGACAAATTGAAAGACCCATGGAAAAATCCGGCGAACATTGCTCGCCTGAACGAGGTCGCCTTGGACTTACGCAAACGTAAGGACGTCGGCAGTGTTTTGACCCTGGCCGATTTTTTGTCCAGCGACGGAAAGCTTCCTAAAAAACGGGAAGGGATTGCCGAGATGCAATTCCTTTACGGCATGTCGGGCGAAAGCCCTTTAAAGCAATTTTTAAGCAGTAGCGAAAAATGGACCCGCGTTGCCGTTCGCCTGCCGGATCTGCCTACGGATAAAAACAGCGCGTTGATCGGTGCGATTGAACAAAAACTGCAAGCCAAGTTCCCCGGGATGAAAGTGCGCACCTCGGGAATGGCGGCGATTGTGCCGCCGATGAATAAAGAACTGTCGCGCCGTTTGATGTGGGGATTTTTCGAAGCTCTCTTCGGGATCGTGCTCGTGCTCGCGATTTACTTTCGCAGTCTTCGCTGGGCTTTGATCGGCGTCGTACCGAATATGGTACCGCCGGCTATGCTGTTGGGCTTCCTCGCCCTCTTTGACGTGCCGATCAAGCCTGGCATCGCCATTATTTTTTCCATTAGTTTAGGAATCGCGTTCGATAATACGATCTATATCTTAGGCCGATTAAAACATTTACTTAAAGAAAATCCACGTGCGACAAGACTCCCCGTTTATACGCTGATGAAAAAAGAAACGATGCCCTGCCTGGTTTCCTCGATGTGTTTGTTTGCGGGCTTTTCGATCTTCTTATTCTCGGTCTTTCCGGTGAACAAATTGTTTGGGCTTTTCGTGCTGGTGTCGATTCTGGCTGGACTTTTGGGCGATCTGGTATGGCTGCCCGCGATCTTACGTCGCTATCCGTGGCTCTTGCTCAGCAAAATGCCTTCTGTCAGACTGAAGGAATTCCCCTTCAAACTTCAGGAGTCCGCCGTGAAACTTAGCCCTTACCTTATTCTTCTGGCGCTTGGCGCGATCGCCATGCACAACACTTTCGCCTTTGGTGCGGGAAAAACCTCGATCGATGATCTCTTAAAGAAAGTCGAAAGTCAGGGCGCACCCCCGAACGAGCGTGTTCAATTAAAGATGGTGATTCAAGAATCAGACGGCTCGAAAAAAGAGCGCGTCCTCACGATCACCCGCAAGACCGAGGATGAGACGCGCGTGCTGGTGCGCTTGATGCAACCGTCGGACTTGAAAGGTCTTTCGCTTCTGACCGTGGCCGCTAAGGGCGGTAAAGAAGAACAGTGGCTTTATCTGCCTTCGGATAAAAAGAGCCGTCGAATTTTAGGGTCGAACAAAAAAGGGAAATTTCTCGATTCCGAAATCTCTTTCGAAGATTTAAGTATTTCGACCTACAAGCAGTTCAACAATAAGATCACCAAAGAAGACGATAAGATCATTCAAATCGAAAGCAAAGCAAAGCCAGACTCTGAATCTTCTTATGGCAAAGTGGTCACTTGGGTATCAAAGCCTGAAACTCGGCTGGAAAAAGTCGAATACTATGACAAAGCCGGCAAGCTATTGAAGCGCACCGAGTTTAAAGGCTACACCAAAGTGGGCGGCAAATTCTGGCGCGCCAAAGAAATGCGCGTGCAGAATCTGCAAGATAAGCGCAAAACTTCGCTGACCTTACAAAAAGTGAATTTAAAGAACATTGAAGCCGACGAAGTTTCATTGAGCGCTCTGGAAGAGTAAATCCGCGCGTGTTGCACTTCGCTATAGGTTGACCATCCGCAAGTACCTTTGAAAGTCTGTCTCCTTAACCATTGAGGAGACCGTTGTTTATGTACCTTCCACTTAGGCTTTCCCTCGTTTTGATCCTGACCGCCTGTAATAACGGCGGCGGCAATAGCTCATCTGCCTTAGGCATTCCGGCCGACATCCCCTTCAACG
>JBEIHA010000187.1:0-6429 GCA_040381635.1 Pseudobdellovibrionaceae bacterium | reverse complement strand
TCATCTATATATATTCAATTTGATTAGTGTTCTTTGTATCCTGTTAACGGGATACATCAACTTGGGGTAGTGCTTGTTACAACATCTTGCAGTGGCATTTTTAGCGCTTCATATTTGCTTCTCGCAATTCGCGATGGCACAAGGCGATCTTGAAGACCCGGGCCAAGCGCCCAGCAGTGAAAAAGACGTTGAAGAGCTTTACGATAAAGAAGAAGATAAAGTCGTTAAGCCAAGATCCTCTAACCTCCAAGAAGTGAAGCCGGACAAAGAAGCGCAGAATTTATCCGATCTCGCTAACCTTGCGCCTTTTTCAGATGTAGCCGTTATCCAACGTCGCTTCCTGCCGAAGACTCAACGATTTGAAGCCTCGGTCGGTGCGTTCACCAATTTAAACAATCCGTTCTTTAATGCCCTCGGTGTGAGCGCGCGTTTGGCTTACTACTTGCGGGAGCGTTACGCGCTGGAAGGTATCGCGGCTTTTGCGACGACAACTTCGCGGCAGGTCACGGATGACCTAGAAAATCGCCCAGGTTGCGCCACTTGTACGGGGATCACGACGGACAACGTGGTCACTTCGAAAGGCTTCTACGTCTTGGCCTTTAAGTGGAATCCGATTTACGGAAAGATCACTTGGTTGAACAAAACCATCGTGCCTTTCGATCTAAACTTCAATATCGGCGGCGGGATGACTTTGCTGACCGACGACGAAAGCGCGCCCACTTTGCATGTGGGCACCAGCCAAGTGTTTGCTTGGAGCAAGGCGATCGCCTTTCGCTGGGACTTGTACTGGAACGTTTATCAAGCCACCGTATTGAATGCGAAAAGCCAAAAAGAGACGCTCAATCAGAATGATCTTTTCTTGGGAATTGGCATGAGCTTCTTCTTCCCCGAGGCGACTTACCGATGAGACGTTTAATACTTGTTTTACTTATAATGACCCTCCTGCCCGCCAACGCGCAAACTAAGCGCCGCACCACGACCGGCAAAACTGCTTCTACTCGCACTTCGATCCCGACAGGAACGGATCGGGATTTGACCGACGCTCTGACCTTGGCGAAGGTCGGACGCTATGCCGAGGCCTCGCAGCGTTTATTTCAGCTCAGTTACTCTCCGCGCTTTCGCGACAAGCGCATGCAGATCAAATACATCTTGGGTATGACTCTGCACCAGATGAAGCTAAACCAAGTTTCCGCTTTCCAGTTCATCGGCGTGGTCAAAGAAGGCAATAACAAATACATCAAGCAATCGTTAGAGAAGCTGTCGTTGGCCGCGGATTCCCTGGGCGACGACACGCTGCTGAATTACGCGATTTCCCGAGTCAACGTGGACGAGTTTCCTCGGGCCCATCGCGATATGCTTCACTTTCGTATCGGTGAATTTCAGATGCGAAATAAAGATTACGCAAACGCCGCGCGCTCATTTGACCGGGTGACCCGCGGGCATAATCTATTTTACAACGCCAAGTATCAGGAAGGTCTCGCCTACGCCGAATCCAACCAGTTGGATCGCGCGCTGGCCACTTTCGAACAGTTGATTCAGTCCAGAGCGAGCTCCCCGGTCACTGACAAATCCAAAGTCGCGGCGATGATGGGCAAGGCGCGTGTCTTATACCAAAAGAAAGCTTGGGATCCTGCCATCGAAGCTTACCGGGAAATCCCGCGCGACACTGAGTTTTGGCATGACACAGTTTTCGAGTCGAGTTGGGCCATGCTTCGCTCGGGGCGCTTCCGCTCCAGTCTTAGCAATTTTCACACATTGCACTCCTCATTTTACGAAGATCAATACATGCCCGAATCGCTTTTGTTACGATCGATTGTTTATCTCTATATTTGTAAATACGACGAGATGGACAAGGTCTTGAATCTTTTCGGCCATATTTATAAGCCGGTCTATAAGCAGATCGACCGTACCTTGGACACCGTAAGTCAGCCCGAGAAATACTTCACCATGATGAATGACATGATGAAGGTTTCAAAAAAGAATTTGGATCCTTCCAAGACGACGTTCCCGATTCCCTACATCGTGGCGCAGAAGATCACACGTGAAGCAGATTTCCAAAACGTATTTCAGTATATACGCCGGCTTCTCGAAGAACGCAAACGCGTGAATGCCATCCCCGGGGATTGGGGCGGATCGGCGGTTGGTTTGTACTCTAAAAAAGTTCTGGCAACTCGCTTGACCAAAGCTAAGCAAAAAGCTGGGAAAATTGTTCGAAATCATTTGCTGACAATAAAAGAAGAACTCTTGGACCTGATCGAACAAGAAGGCTTCGCGCGCTACGAGATGCTGAACGGGCGCAAAGAAACCTTGAAGAAGAAAATCGCCGGGAAAGAACTCCCAGCTAGCCAAGTGGACGATACCAACCAACGCGACTTCTACATTCAAAACGGCTACGAGTACTGGCCTTTCCGTGGAGAATACTGGTTGGATGAATTAGGAAATTACCATTATGTCGGAACACAAAGTTGTAACTAAGATCGTCCTTCTTATTGCGGTAGCAGGTTTTGCAGCTAGCTCTGTGGCTCAGAGCAAACCTTCGCGCAAGACGGTCGGCGATGTTTTAAAACGGATTGAAAAGAACACTAAAAAGGTGACCTTTTCGAAATCAAAGGCGGAGCTTCCCGCTTACAAAAAGCAGCTTGAGCTGCATAAGAAAGTATCGTTGATTGCGATCAAGCCGCCGTCCCGTTCGACCTTGTATTACGAAGAGGGCACCAACGAAGGTGAACTCGAAAAAATCACCGATCAGGGGATCCGCCAACTTTTTAAACTGACCCAACAGTTCAAGAGCAGCAAACGACGTGGCGAGCTTTGGCTGCGTTTGGCTGAATTGTACGTCGAAAAATCAAGATTGATCGAATACCGCTTGCAGCAGCGCTACGATGAACAAATCGGAAAGTTTCAGCGTGGTGAAACGAAGGTTCGTCCCAAGCTTTCGCTGAATGCGGCTCAGGATTACAATAAGAAGTCCGTACAGCTTTATGAATACTTCCTGCGAGATTTCCCGAACGATCCGAAAGTTGATCAGGCTTTATTCTTCCTTGGTTATAATTACTTTGAACTGAATCAGCCCGAAAAAGGTAAAGATTATTATCGTCGTCTTACGGCCGAATTCCCGCAAAGCTCTTACGTTGAAGAATCCAATTTCGCTTTGGGCGAATATTACTTCGAGCGTGAAATGTGGGCCGATGCTTTGAAGCATTACACCGCCGTCGCGCAGAACAAGCGCGCTCGTCTATTTTCATTTGCACTGTATAAGATGGCTTGGTGCCAATACAAAACTGGCAAAGTTAAAGAAGCCCTCGCCTCCTTGGAGCGTGTGATCCGGGCTGGTCGCGTGGCCAAAGGTTCGCAGGATGGTTCCGCCGGGGGCGTCAGCCGCATACGTTTGGCGACCGAGGCGCAAAAAGATCTGGTCGTTTTCTATGCTGAATCGGGGACACCGCAAGCGGCCCGTAGCTATTTCGAAGAAATCGCCGGGGCGAAACAGGCCTTCGGTTTGCTTGAAAAGCTCGCTTACTACTACGCCGACGTCGGAAATCGTGAGGGTGCTAGATTTGTGTTCCGCGATTTGATCACCGAAAGACCGAACTCGCCCAAAGCGTACGACTACCAGTATCAGATCGTTACGATGTACGTGTCCACGGATTCAAAGGACACTTTCCGTAACGAGCTCTACAACTGGATTCAAAACTATTCGCCTGAAAGTGAATGGGCGAAGTCCAATGCCAAGGACAAAGAGTTGATCACCCGTGCGAACCAGCTGATTGAAACCACTCTTCGGAACCACGTCTTACAGAACCACCAGACAGCTCAGAACTCTCGCGTTCCATCGGCGCAAAAGGCCGCGAAGCAGGGCTACGAATTGTATTTCGCTACGTTTAAGCAAGGTGCGAAGCTAGATGAAATGCACTTTTTCTACGCGGAATTGCTTTTCGACATGGGCGACTTCGCCACCGCCTCGATCCATTACGCTTGGATTTCAGACAATGCTCCCAATTCGCCTTATTACGAAAAGTCCGTTCTGAACCAGGTCTTGGCGTTGGAAAAAGACTTGCCGAAGGAAGAAAATCTTAAGAAAGCCGTCGGCGACACGCTGGATCCAGTTCCGTTTACCGAAAACGTAGCTGCATTCGAAGCGGCTTCGGAAAAGTACATAAAGGCTTTTCCCAGGGGCGACAGCGTTCCCGCCATGCGCTACAAGATGGGCGCCCTTTATTATTATCACAACCAGTTCGACAAAGCCTTGGTCGCGTTCAACAGCATCATTAAAGACTATCCGAAGTCTCCCTACGCTCAGTACTCAGCGAATCTGACCTTGGATATCTACAACTTGAAAAAGGATTTCGGTGGACTTAAGCAGGCTGGGCAAGACATACTCAACAATCCTGATTTAGCCGGCAGCCAAGTGGGCGAACAGGTCAAGGGTGTTTTGCTACGCGCCGAATTCAAAGAGGCGCAAGATTTAGAAGGCAAGAAAGACTTTGAAGGCGCAGCGAAAGCGTACGAAGCCTTCTCGAGCAAATATGCTGGCGGAGAGCTGGGGCCCCAAGCTTCATTTAACGCGGCGATCAATTTCGAACGTGCGGGCGATCTGGCAAAAGCCGCGGCGATGTACGCCGTGGTGATGTCCGATAAAAGCCCGAAGAACGAAGACGCGAAAAAGAAATCGAGTCAGTTCATCGCCAGCATCTTTGAAAAAACCGGCCAATATCAGAAGGCGGCGGAAGCGTACGAAGCTTATGTAAAGAAAAACCCCAAGGACAAAGAGTCGACCGCTTTTTTGTTTAACGCCGCGATCATCCGTGACGGTATGAATTCCTACAATCCGGCAGCCAACAACTACCAAGCGTATTTCGATAAAGCTAAGGGCAAGGACAAATGGGAAACCTTGCTTCTTATGGCTCAGATGCAAGAGCGCCGAGGCAACGTCACGAAAGCCCAGGAATTCTACAAGCAGTATTACGACGCCCGACCGGGTAACAAAGCGGGTTTGATTGAGTCGGCGTACAAGGTGGCTAAAATCCACCAGCTAAAAAATCGCAAGACGGATTTCGAAGACTGGTGCAAAAAAGTCATTTACCAAGTGAAAACGCTTTCAACGGCGCAAGAGCCGATCGGCGTTAGTTATGCGGCCGAATGTCGCTTTTTCGAAGTTTCAAAAACCTTCGACGAATTGCGTGCCATTCGAATTCCGCAGAATCCGCAGCGCCAACAAGAAGCCGTGAAACAGAAGCTTGGTCTCTTGGGTAAGCTTAAAGAACAACTCAAATCCGTGATTCGCTACGATGATGGACCTTACATCGTGAACTCTCTGGCTATGATCGGTCAGGCCAACCAACACATGGCCGCGGCGATCTATGCAGTGCCGCTGCCTAAAGGTTTGGATGAAGAAAGCTTGAAGCAATACAGGGCCGGGGTCGACGGTGTGGCTAAGCCTTTCCAAGAGGAAGCGATTAAATCTTACGAATCAGCCATCGAACGTGGCTATGCTCTCGAGGGTTATTCCGACGGGATGAAGACGGCCCAGCGCGAACTGAATCGCCTGAACAAGGAAAAGTTTGCGGATTTCGGTGAAAAAGCGATCCTGACCAAACTGCCGGACACGTTGGAGGCCGACAATGAGCGCGATTTTGAAAATGCCTTCCGATCGAAAGAAGAAGGCTTGATGGTCGATGCGGTTTCAAAACGCTTGAGCAAAGATCAAAATGATTTGAAGGCCCTGAATCTGCTTGCCGTTTTCTACATCCAGCAAGGCAAGCTGGGAATGGCGCGCACAATATTAAATCGTGCACTTCGGTCCCACGAAAAAGAGGCCGCGTTACATAACAATCTAGGGGTGATCTTCCTTACTGAAGGAAAAATGCGACCGGCCATTGCGACTCTGCGTAGAGCTCTGCAATTGGATTCGGGCTACGAAATCGGCGCTGCCAACTTGGGAAGCGTGTTCGTCGAGTACAAGGACTTCAATCGCGCCGCGGAACTGCTGAAGGACGGCTACGGAGCGGTCAAGGGCGATCTGAAGCGTGGTGTCGGTCTAGATGTCGCCAACAACTACGCCCTCGCTCTAAGCGGAACGGGCAATTTGGATAAAGCAAAATCGATCTACCAGGACATATTGAAGGTCGATAGCGGTAATGTGACCGCTCTGATGAACTACTCGATCCTTCTGATACATAAGTTGAAGGATAAAAAAGAGGGCGAGAAGCAGCTTAATCGTCTTAAGTTCCTGGCGGAAGACGAAAAGACCCGGAAGCAGATTGAAGATTTGGACAAGGCCTTGAGTGAAGCTAATTAATGTGAACCTTGACTTAAGGTCCAGGCAAATAACGGGAGACTTGGCCAGTGCGATTAAAGACAGTTAAACTATTAGCGGTAGGCGCGATTTTTTTGTCGTTCGGCTTTAGTCCATCACGAGGCTTTGCTCAG
>JBEIHA010000186.1:0-6447 GCA_040381635.1 Pseudobdellovibrionaceae bacterium | reverse complement strand
TTCAGACTTATGGGCAAAGACCCTTAGCTTCTTCATCGGATAGACAAGTGCTCCCACTTTATTTGTGGGATTATAGCGCCATAAAACTGAAGTAAGCCATTGATTCTTTGGATGGAGGATTTTGATCCTTGCAACGGCGTTAGCTATTTATCGTTAATCCAATCCACCACGAATCCCGACTTCAGTGCGGTTCCCGCATGCTGAAAATAAAGGTTCTCATTCTGGTAGGCGCTGGATAGTCCGGCTTTATTGCTTCTTTAGAACAGTGGTTTCCTTCACCATTTTTGCGATTTCGCTTTCGGGCACGCGGTAATGTCCATTTGCACAAGGGAACCTGGCATAATCAGGATCACAATTGCCCCAGCTGTTGCGGATCCAGTACTCACACTGGCCATTGATAAGTTCACGGCCCACCAAGGAAGACGCGTGATCTCCCGGGCGATACTTGGCTTCCTTAGATTTTAGTAATTTTGAATTATAAACGATGCCGATCGGCCCCATTTCTAAATTTTGTCGGACATAGGCCAATGCCGCCGTCGGGTTGTTCCATTCTCGTGATTCAGCCTTTAGGTTTTCTGGTACCCGGGGTCCGTCTTTGCAAACCTGATTCGCTATCTCGATTAGTGGATCGCGTGTCGGAAGAATTTCTCGGACAATGTTTCTTAAATCGTTGGGCATCACTGATGGAGCTAGGGTGCGAGCTGAATCAAAAAAATCGCACGAGCGTTCGCCGGTTTGGATCGATTGACGACGGCCTGGCTGTTTCCGACTTTCTTCCTGAATCTGTCCGAAAAATTGGGCGGTCGTGTCCCAGGCTCCCTTCAATGGTCCCAAACGGTACCCGATGGTTGGCAGCTCGGATTCCAGGCAAAGTCTTTTTTCACGTACGGCGGCGGTGGCTTCGCCGATAGAGCCGCCCTTTTGAATGTTGACCGCGGGATTTTTCGGCATGGGATTCAAGGAGCCCATGAAGGCAAAGAATTTTATCACAGATGGGGTAGTTTCATTCCTCAGCGTGCCTTTCGTTTCGAATTCATAGCTACGGATACCAATTCCAAGAGCAGAAATATTTTTGCCAAAGTGAAAGGAAAACAACTCGGCCGCCGTGTAGGCAAAGCACCATTGTGCGTTCATTTGATCGCGCACGGGCGGCAGTTTAGGGCGGTGATCAATGGTCGAACAGTTGGAAGCTGACCAAGCATCGCGTGTCCATAAAACAAGAATTAGAAAAAACCAGATTCGGGCTTTCAAAACTTCAGCCCCGCGCCGGTACTTTCTTCAACGTATAAACAATTTCCCAATAGGGGAGTACGATTTCGATGTCCTGCATGCGGAACTTCATGGTCAGTACTCCGCCTTGCTCGGATGATTTTTCCTGAACTAAACCCTTTTCAGCTAAGGGATCGGCTTCGTTCACGCTGAACAAAAAGTTCAGATCCCGCATCGAGCTATTCTGCATTTCGGTTAACGAAACCTTCACGAAGCCTTTGTCATCGGCGGTCAGCTTCTTGCCGTAGAAAATCAGCGCGCGCAAGGTTTGCAGCTCTTTTTCTTCCACGGTCACTTGCTTGGACTTTTCGGTGAAGATGTAGCGGTTGTACCAATCCGTAAAGCCGGTGATCAGTTGGTGATTCAAAATGGTGACTCGCTTGCGACCCTCGCCCAGATCCTCAATCTTCATGATCTGTAGCGCCTGCAACACTTCCATAATCTTGTCGAGCTTGTTGGTCGGCTGCTGAAAAATTTGAATGCAGTATTCGCGTAAAACCGGGTACGGGATGACCAGTCCACCCTCGGGTGTTTTCTCTCCGCATTTGAACCCCACCAGACTAATGATCGCGCAAAGACGAGTGGTCAAATGGGGCGGGAACATTTCGGCATCGCCGCTGGTGACCGCTTCCAAGTTTTTGATCCGTGTGTTGGCATCACGCAACTGACCGTTGATGGTTTTCACCATCGCTTTGAGCCATTCGGGGAAGGTTTTGAATTGTGCGTGCAGGGAAGCAAACGGCAGAGCGATCACTTCGGTGTCGGCCACCGCTTTGGCGCCAGCCGATCTAGGTTTGTTGTCGAAGAAGGCCATCTCACCGAGCATCTCGCCGCCAACTTTTCAGCCAGGATAATCTCGCCGCTGCCTTTTGACTTGGTGATCGCAATTCTGCCCGATTTGATCACGTACATGGCGTCCGAAGTATCGCCTTCGCGAAAAAGAATATCGTTTTTTCCCAGCTTCTTAATGCCACCGGCCATGGATGCAGTTTCCTAAGTGTGTACGCTTTAGGCTTCTGAATTATTATGCCCGCAGAATAGGGCGGCGCTCAACCGTGCCTAGGTCTAGATCGTGGCTAATTTTAGAATCGGATTTCGCGGACCTCAGGGTCGATCGTTAAGGGTGCTTCGGTGGCCGCTTTGACATCGTCGATCGATGGTCCGGGGGCAAATTCTTTCAAGATAAAACCTTCTTTGGAAAGATCTAAAACAGCCATATCCGTCACGACCCTGTGAACGCAGTTCTGGCCCGTCAGCGGCAAAGTGCATTTCTTCAAAATCTTCGAGTTTCCGGCTTTGTCCCGGTGTTGCATGGCCACGATCACGCGTTTTGCTCCGGCGACCAGATCCATGGCGCCGCCCATACCCTTAATCAGCTTGCCTGGAACCATCCAGTTGGCGATTGACCCTTCTTGATCGACTTCCATCGCACCCAAGACCGTCAAGTCCACATGTCCACCGCGAATCATTGCGAACGAGTCGGCGGAGGAGAAGTAGCTCGCCCCCGGAACCGTGGTGATGGTTTGTTTCCCGGCGTTGATCAAGTCGGCGTCCACGTTTTCTTTGGTCGGAAAGGGACCGATGCCCAGTAGGCCGTTTTCACTTTGTAGCATGACGAACATGCCCGCAGGAATATGGTTGGCCACCAGCGTGGGGATGCCAATCCCTAAGTTCACGACGTAACCGTCTTTGACTTCTTGAGAAATGCGTTTCGCTAACTGATCGCGGTTGAGCAAAGCCATGAAACCTCTAAGGTTGGGAGATCCCAGGCTTGGGATCTCCTGTGCTGGGAGTTAGAGTTAGGTTCTCGATGCGTTTTTCGAACTTCGCCGCATAGATGCGCTGGACATAGGCACCTGGTAAGTGAACGTTTTCCGGGTCAAGTTCCCCGATCTCTACGATTTCCTCGACCTCGGCTACGGTGATGCGTCCCGCAGTGGCGGTGTTCGGACTAAAATTGCGTGAAGTTTTTCGGAAAATCAAATTGCCGAACTTGTCCGCCTTCCATGCTTTAATGAAAGCGAAATCACCGGTGATCGAATGTTCCAAAACATATTTGCGCCCCTTGATTTCGCGCACTTCTTTGCCCTCGGCCACTTTGGTTCCGACACCGGTCGGGGTGAAGAAAGCGGGAATGCCGGCTCCGCCTGCGCGCAACTTTTCGGCGAGCGTGCCTTGAGGCGTAAATTCAACCTCGAGTTCGCCACTCAGATAGAGTTTTTCGAACAGATCGTTTTCGCCCACGTAAGAAGAAATCATCTTCTTTACCATTCGTTTTTCTAACAACTGACCTAGACCAAAGCCATCCACCCCCGCGTTGTTCGAAACACAAGTCAGATTCTTGATGCCAGTGTCACGAATCGCCGCGATCGAGTTTTCGGGGATTCCGCAAAGGCCAAAACCGCCAAAAAGTAGCGTCATACCGTCCTTGACGCCCGCGACCGCGGCCGCTGCATTTGGATAAACTTTGTTCACAGACGCTCCACGATCATGGCTACGCCTTCACCGCCACCGACGCACAAGGTGGCAAGGCCAAACTGTTTTTTGCGCGAGCCCAAAGCATGCACGAGAGTCGTCATTAAGCGTGCGCCACTGGCACCGATCGGGTGACCTAAGGCCACCGCACCGCCATTGACATTCACTTTTTCCATCGGGATCGAAAGCTCTTTCATCGTGACCATGGCGACGACGCTAAAGGCCTCGTTGATTTCGAACAAATCGATATCACTGACTTTCATCTTCGCCATTTCGGTCACGCGTTTGATCGCGGTGATCGGCGCAGTGGTAAACCATTTGGGTTCATGAGCGAAAGAATAATAGGCTACCACGCGGGCGATGGGCTTTAGGCCCTTGTCCTTGTAGCCCTTTTCCGAAGACAGAATCAGAGCGGCCGCCCCGTCGTTGATCTTCGAAGCGTTAGCCGCAGTGATCGTGCCGTCTTTATCAAAGGCCGGGCGAAGTTCTGGCATTTTATCGAAACGCGCTTTGCCCGGCTCTTCATCGGTGTCTAAATTCTGTGTGCCCGCTTTCGAAGCGATTTCGACCCCCGCAATTTCATTTTTGAATAATCCGTCTTTGATAGCGGTTTGTGCTTTTTTGTAGGATTCGATGGCGTATTCATCTTGCTGGGCGCGCGTGAATTTGTGTTCTTTCACGCACAGCTCGGCGGCATTGCCCATGTGGAAGTTAGAGTAAGGATCCCAAAGGCCGTCTTTGACCATGGAATCTGTCATGGTGACGGGACCCATGCGATACCCCGCCCGCGAATTTTCCATTAAGTGCGGGGCCAAAGTCATGTTTTCTTGACCGCCCGCGACCGCGAAATCCACGTGCCCTAAACGCAGCGAATCCGAAGCCAGCATGATCGCTTTCAGGCCGGATCCGCAAACTTTATTGATCGTCATGCACGGTACAGAAACGGGAAGCCCGGCGTAGATGGCGGCTTGGCGCGCGGGGGCTTGCCCTGTGCCTGCCGTGAGCACCTGGCCCATCGTGCATTCCTGAATATCCGTGGGCTGAAGTCGAGCATCCTTCAATGCGGCGGTAATGGCGGTGCTACCCAATTGGGTTGCGGGGGTGCCGGCGAAAATACCTTGGAAACTTCCGATGGCGGTCCGGCGGGCGCTGAGTATGTAAGCGGATGTCATTGTTGAGTTCCTTCTTTTAATGGTCGTGCGATTTTGAAAATCGCCCAGGTCCTTGTCAAGGCAGCGTTGTGTCATGCTACAATTTGGGCATGCGCCTGGCCATGTTCCTTCTCCAACTGGTTTTCTTAAATCTTGTGGCTGAAGTCGCAATGGCCGATAAGTTTGCATATCCCCCACAAAAATTAAACGCAGCCGGCATCCACGCCATCAAGGTCAGTGGAGTCAAAGGGCGGTTATCAATCAAGGGCAATGGCTCTAAATTCTTTAAGATCAAAGTGTCCCACTCGAAAAATAAACGCTTCGAGGACTGGAGTTTGTCGGTCGAGCGTCAGGGCGATGCTCTTGTTCTGGAAGTTTTTAACGTGGCTCTAGGGGCCCAGTGGCGAAGTTTAGTGCGCGCCGAACTTTGGCCTGAATTCGATATTGAAATCGAAGGCCCCTCGGTCCCGGCCGTGGTGTCTTGGCGGGAAGGCCAGCTCAATTTCACGAACTGGAAAAGCGACCTCGAGGCTGCTTATTTGAGCGGCAACTTTCAGGCGAGCGGCATGCGTGGGCATTTGAAGCTGCAAGCGGTCGATGGACGAATAAGGATTTCGGATTTCCAGGGCACGCTCAATTTAAAAGGCGAAAAGGGGAAGGTTGAGCTTTCGAGAATCCAGGGTCCCGTTGAACTGAGCTGGTTGCACGGCGTGTTGAGGGGTGAGAGATTGAGCGGCCCCCTAACCTTGGATCTTCCCAGCGGCAATGCGCTACTGACTCAGGTCAGCGGAAAGGTGAAGGCCACAGGCGGGAGTTCGGAATGGGATGTGGCGGCCTCCGCGCCGAGCGACATCGAAGTCATTACCGATTCTGGTCCCGTAAAAATCCACTGGAGCGGCGGCGCAAAATTATTTTTGACGTCGGCGAGTGGCGCCATCTCGGTTCCAAAACCCTATCGGGTGGAGACCCGCGATGGCTTAAGGGTCGTTGAGGCGATCAAAGAAAAGCAGCCCCGTGGACAAGTGTTTGTACGCACCCAATCGGGCAAAATCTCCTGGCAATAATGTCTTGACCGCATCCGCAAAATCCATCAACGTTCCGCCATGGCAAAAAAGACAGGCAAACCGGTCAAAGAAAAGAAGAAACCCGTAAAAAAGGTTGTGGCAAAGGCAGCTCCTAAAAAAGCGGCAGCGAAGGCTGTTAAAAAGGCGGCGCCGACCAAGAAGCCCGCATCGAAAGCAGCACCCGCGCCTAAAAAAGCCGTGGCAACAAAGGCCCCGGCCGCCAAAGCTTCAGCGAAGGTGATCAAAGCTCCGCCTGCGAAAAAAGCGACCGGTAAAGGTCTGTTGAAAGCGGTAGGTAAGGCCATCGCGACCGTTGCAAAAAAGGCCATTGAAAAGGCGCCTGCTCCGGCCAAAGCGGCCAAAGTGGCCAATCCTATTCCCGAAGCAAAAATGCCTAAAGAACCGAAGATCAAAGCCAATGCTCCGCCCGTTGATGCAGTAGAAATTGAAGCGCCCGGCGAAGAAGAACTTGTCGACGAAGAAATCGT
>JBEIHA010000185.1:0-6532 GCA_040381635.1 Pseudobdellovibrionaceae bacterium | reverse complement strand
TTGGCTTAGACGGAATTCCACAAGAGCGCGCTCGAGTTCTTCGGTTTTCCGGCGAACCTGGCTCAGTCTTAAATCAATCAAATTGTTTTTCTCTTCTGGATCCAGTTGAAGATTAAAAAGTTCCGTCTTACCTTCGTCGTTCTGAATGAATTTCCAATTCTGGTCGCGCACGTAAGTTGTCCCCAACGAGAATCCAAAGACATATTTACTTTGCCGCTCTTTAGCGAAAACCGATTTCCCCTGAGACTGAGGTGGATTCGGCAATCCGAGAATATCCAGCACCGTGGGCATAAGATCGACCAAACTAACTAGCCTTCGGACAGATTCAGAGCTTTCTGTCCCTGGTGCGTGGATTAGAAGTGGAACGCGAGCGGTATGTTCGTAAAAACTCGAATGGTTTCCTTCGCCATGCTCAAATAGTTCTTCACCGTGATCAGAAAAAATCACGACCACGGTATTCTTTAGTAAGGCGCTTTCTTCAAGTTGATCCCACAGTGCTCCGACCTGCCGGTCCATTTCGGCAACTGTGTAGCCATAGGCAAACTTGTAATTGGCCAATTCTTCTACGGGAGCGCTATACTTTTCGTTTCCCTTAAGGATCTTACGTGCTGTTCGCAATTGCCATTGGCCCAGGCGGTGAATGAATGAGTCTTTTGATACATAGCGATCAAAACAATTCGTCATGTCGCTGGGGTTTTGGCATGCTGCAATGGCCGCCTGAATATCAAAGTCAGGTTTTCGGGCATCGGCGAACAGTGTCTCCGGGCTACGTCGCAAAATGGGCCCCAAACCCGCGAGCACACCCGCAGCTTGAAAGGGGATATCCGACTTCAGACTTACCGCGGGGCCCACAACGTAAGGCAGGTGGGACACGTACGAATGCAGAAACACAAATGCGGGTTTCCGACCTAACTTAAGCACCCTTGCGAGACCTGTTGTATCGAGCTCTGGTGGCAAGTCCGGAGGAAATTGCAGGCCCCGCGCGAAGACGGGCGGGTGCGTGCGTTGAAAGCCCCTGCCAAAGCCGTCATTGAAACTTAAAAATTTGAAATTAAGCGGAGCCGACCACACTGTGTCGTAATTCGAACGCTGAAGAACTTCCGCCAGCGTCGTGTATCGAGCATCGAGCGCAACCGGGGGCGCCTGATTGGGAACGAAGCGTGCCATGCGCACATCCGTGCTCTCCACTCGATGAGTCATTGGGTAGAGTGAGGTAAAGATCGTCATGTGACTTGGGGTAGTGAAAAATGCGTTCGTGAAGGCCTTTTCAAAGCGCAAGGACTTGCTAGCAATTCGGTCGAGATTCGGTGTCAGCCCCGCACGCGATCCAAGAAAACCCATGCGGTCGGCGCGAAGAGTGTCCAGGGATATAAAAATTAAATTGCAGCGAGGACATGTTGGTTTGGTAGGTATTTCCTCGTTAACGGGGACTGCCTCGACGCCACTCAGCTTGTACCACCATCTAAGTTCTTGCCGGAAGAAAAGGGCGGCGCCAACGAGCGCGGTAAGGATTAAAATGGCAAAAGTCTTTTTGACGAAGTTCATCGAATGCCTAAGAGTATTCTTATGACTGAAAAATGGGTAGATGGAATTTCTTAAGGAACACGCGCAAGTTTATTGGATTCTCGCGGCTATTCTTATCTTAACCGGCGCCTATCCCATGTATTCCCTCTTCCACGTCGAGCACTCGCCGTGTCGGCCCATCATTAATGCTTGCCGAGACCAAATGATTATTGACGACAGTATCCGAGATGGAAGGGAGCTCCATCGAAAATGTCTTCGCCCCGTTTTCGAGACCCTGCAGTTAGGAAATATGTATTTTGATGCGCAAACTCGTGAATCCTGCCGTGCGTTCGCCCTGAGGAAAAGGGCGAAAGCGGCGGCGGCCCAGGGAGAAGCCGCGGACACGGCGCCCGAGGATTGATTATAAGCTCACGGTGGATGATAGTAGGCCCATGCGCAACCTTGTTCAGTTTCAAACGCAAAGCCTTAAGACGGTTATACAGCGCCTGTATCAACTGAATCCGGCTTATCGCGCGAAGATGGAAGCCTTGCAACTTACGCCGCAAAGCTTTGAAAATCTGGCCGATCTGCAGCGATTCCCTTTCACTCTCAAAGAAGATCTGCGCCAGGCCTATCCTTTTGGATACGTGACTATTCCGAGGGAGAAACTCTCACGTGTGCACACCTCAAGCGGTAGTCTAGGCTATTCCACCGTCAGCGCCTACTCACAAGCCGATATCGTAGCCTGGTCTAATCTCATGAAAGACTGCTTGATGGCCGCGGGCGTTCTTCCCACGGACACCGTTTTGATTACCCACGGCTATGGTTTGTTTACGGGCGGCCTTGGTGTCCACTACGGAGCTGAAAAGCTCGGCTGTTTAGTCGTCCCGGCTTCGAGCGGTCAAACTCTTAAACAAGTGAAGCTTATTGAAGATCTTGGTGTTTCCGTTATCGTCGGCAATCCTTCATATATTTTGAAGTTAGCGGTCACTATTCGTAGCGCCGGTCTAACGGCAGATAGAATTAAACTCCGACTTTGCATTTGCGGAGCCGAACCCTGGAGTGAAAGTCTTAGACGCGAAATTCAGTCGACGCTGGGCGTGCCCGCTTATGACCTCTACGGTATTTCAGAGGTGATCGGTCCGGGGGTCGCTGCCGAAATAGCCGGGCGCCCGGGTGCTTTGGTGGTACGAGAAGATCATTTCTATCCAGAAATCCTCGAAGGCGAGCTTGTGATCAGCACCTTAACGAAAGAAGCAATGCCTTTGTTGCGCTATCGCACAGGGGACCGCACCGACTGGCAGCCGGACTTTAATGATGCCTTCCGGGCGATCCGTCGCATCTCAGGGCGCATCGACGATATGGTGAAAATCAAAGGTATCGCGATATACCCACTCCAGATCGAAGAAATATTGTTAAGTGATCCGGGTCTGAATGGCAATTATCTGATCGAAGTCAGCCGACCCGCTCATCTAGATGTGTTGTCCATTAAGGTCGAAGAGAAAAGCTTAGGCTCGGTCAAGGCTTCGTCTTTGATTCAGGCCATCCGCGCCCAACTGGGCTTCACTCCCGAAGTGTACGTTTTGCCTGCGGGGTCGCTACCTCAGACTGAGGGTAAAGCGAAACGCCTTATCGACTTGCGCGAGAAGGGCTGAGTTTGAAGACTACTCCTGGCCAGCGTCTTTTGCTTTTAGCCTTGTTGGTGATGGTCTTCGCGATGATCTACCCATTGTCGCTTTGGCTGGAAGCCCCAACGGCGCCCTGCCACAACATGAAAATTCTCTGCCGAGATCAAGGTCTCTTTAAGCCCGAGTTGGGACGTAAGGTCTTTAGGGATTGTTTCAAGATGATAATTAACACGGGAATGCTCGGGGATATTAAAGTTCCCGAAGACGAAATCGTGAAGTGCCGTGAACACATTTTGCGACGCGAACAGCGAGACACTAAGTCTGACCCAGAGGAGTAGGTCGGAAAAAAGGCCGTCGCAAGAGGGTCAAAATGTGTCGTTCCAAAAGCCAAAATAAAATCGCCCCTGCGAAGCAGGTCATGGCAAAGGCACCTACGATTTCCACAAATGATTGCGCGGGCAGGTAACCCGCTCCCCGATTCCATTCAAGAAACCGTTCAATAACAATCTTATGAATCAAATAGATCGTGAAGCTCACTTGACCAAGCTGCACCAATCCCGTGAACCGAAGCCAACGTTGATTGACGACGGGAAGTCCCCAAATTAGAAGCGCGCTCACGGTCGCGCCCCACATGGGAATCGTGATCTGAAAAAAGGGATGTGAGACTTCAACCAAGGAATAATAAAGGCCCACCACGCCCGCGGCTAGACCTAAAGAAACGTAGCTTTCGCGCCGGCTAACATTGCCTCTCTCACGATACAATTCAGCAAAAGCGCAGCCGAAAAAAAATGAATCACAATGCGACCACGTCGGAAATTTCAAATAGGTCATGTAGTCCGTGTGTTTGAAAAACGGTCCCAACTTATAAATAATTCCAATGCGGATCATTATGCACGCCAAGGCCAGTCCCAAAAAAATCCAGACGCTTCGGCGGGGTACGAAAAAAGGGATCAACAGAAGGAATATAAGGTAGCACCATTCCTCCACGCACAAAGTCCACATACTAACCAAGCCCGTGCGCGGGGGAAGATCGATATTCATCGTGAATGTCAGAAAGGACCAAAGTGGCTGGGTGATCGGTCGATCCGCAAGTGGTGGCCAAATAAAACAAACAGCGACGAGAAGAAAATAAAGCGGCCAAGTTCGTACAATCCGGCGAAGCGCAAAACGTTTCATAATTTCAGATTTATCATACTGACCGCTGGTGACCTGGGGGACCGTGCGCAAACAGATTAAAAAACCACTTAGAAAAATTATCGGTTCAACCATCGCCAAACTGTTCGCGGCCACGTTCCAGCCAAACGGATACCATTGAGACGATATCGCCGCGTTCAGTATAAACATCGATAGCATGCTTAAGCCACGCAGGAAGTCCCAATGGTCCGAACGGCTCATCCGTAACTCATCCGTGGCTCATTACTTTTTCTTGGCCGATGCGTAAATGAATTCGCGGTTCATGCGAGCAATGTTTTCTAAACTGATTCCCACCGGACAGACCGCGGAACAAGCACCGGTATTCGTGCAAGCACCGAAGCCTTCGGCATCCATTTGCGCGACCATATTCAGTGCCCGCTCTTTACGCTCGGCTTCCCCTTGGGGTAGCAAAGCTAAATGAGAAATTTTGGCCGACACAAACAGGGAGGCCGAAGCGTTCTTGCAAGTCGCCACACAGGCACCGCAGCCGATGCAAGTCGCCGAGCTGAATGCCATATCGGCGCTGACCTTTGGAACCGGAATACAATTAGCATCCGGTGCAGATCCTGTGTTGGCTGAAACATAGCCCCCGGCGCGCTGAATTCGGTCGAACGCCGAGCGATCTACCACTAAATCCTTTATCACCGGGAAGGATTTGGCGCGAAACGGTTCAATCGTGATCGAATCGCCATCTTTAAAACGGCGCATATGAAGTTGGCAGGTGGTGGTTTTTACGTCCGGCCCGTGCGGATTGCCGTTGATGACCATGGAACAAGAGCCACATATGCCTTCGCGGCAATCGTGATCAAACTGAATGGTTTCTTCACCCTTACGCACCAGATTTTCGTTTACCACGTCCATCATTTCCAGAAAGGACATGTGCTCGGAAACGTCTTTAGCTTGGATCTCTTGAAAGTAGCCCTTGGCTTTTGGGCCGGCCTGCTTCCAAACCTTTAAATTCAAGTTCATTTTTTTGTCCGACATAGTTCACCTAAAGTTTTTTATTTGTAACTGCGTTGCGACGGTTTCACGTATTCGAAAGAAAGAGGTTCGAGGTTGGCCTTCCATGACGCCGAATCGTTCGAGCCCGCGTATTCCCAAGCCGTCACGTGCGAAAACTTTTCGTCATTACGTAGAGCCTCGTTGTCGGGAGTTTGATATTCCTCGCGGAAGTGACCGCCGCAACTTTCGTTGCGCTCCAACGCGTCGATCGCCATCAATTCGCCTAGCTCCAGAAAGTCGGCAACACGGCCGGCTTTCTCAAGCTCGGCATTTTTGAAGTTCGGCTCGCCGGGCACGCTCACGTTAGACCAAAACTCAGCGCGCAGAGCGCGAATCTTACCGATCGCTTCCTTGAGGCCGGCTTCCGAGCGCGACATACCCACGTAATCCCACATGATATTACCAAGCTCTTTGTGAATTTCATCGGCCGGGCGCTTGCCCTTGATATTCAAAAGTCGATTCAGTCGCAAAGACACTTCTTCGCGGCTGGCTTTGAAGGCGTCATGATTGATGTCGACGTTTTCCATTTTTGTTGAAGCGATGTAATGCCCCAGGGTGTAGGGAATCACGAAATAACCATCTGCCAAGCCCTGCATCAAAGCTGAAGCACCCAGACGATTCGCCCCGTGTTCCGAGAAATTGGCCTCGCCCAAGACGTGTAGTCCGGGGATCGTGCTCATTAAATTGTAATCTACCCACAAGCCACCCATCGTGTAATGCACGGCCGGGTAAATACGCATGGGCTGTTCGTAGGGATTTTCATCGGTAATTTTCGCGTACATATCGAACAGATTTCCGTATTTCTCGACGATGGCGCTTTTCCCCAAGCGCTTGATCGAATCGGCAAAATCCAAATACACCGCTTCACCCGAGGGCCCCACGCCACGGCCTTCATCCACACGGAACTTAGCTTGCCGAGACGCCACATCACGTGGAACAAGGTTTCCGAAAGAGGGGTAGAGACGCTCTAAATAATAATCGCGCTCGCTTTCGGGGATTTGCTGCGGGGGTCGCTTATCGCCTTTGGTTTTGGGAACCCACACGCGACCATCGTTGCGCAGGGATTCGGACATCAAAGTGAGCTTGGACTGATAATCCCCCGAGCGCGGGATACAAGTCGGATGAATCTGCGTGAAGCAAGGATTCGCGAAGTAAGCCCCTTTGCGATGACAGCGCCACGAAGCCGTAACGTTGGAATTCATGGC
>JBEIHA010000184.1:0-6536 GCA_040381635.1 Pseudobdellovibrionaceae bacterium | reverse complement strand
TGCCATCACCATGCCGGTTGCGCCCGCCGTGATAAACACCAGCGGCAAGGACTGTAATCCGATGACGTACATCTGGTCGATCACCAGCCGTGGATACAGCGGACGGCGTACAATTTCACTCGCGACTTGTTTGCTGAGAATAGTGAAACCGCCGAAAGTTTTTAGAAAATCGGCCCGTGAAGCCTTCATGGAGATTTGAACCCTTGCACGAACTTCGTGAAGTCGTCGCGATTGGCTGGGAAGGAGTTCTTAACGCCCGCGTAGGTCAAAATATAAATGCAGTAGTTGCGTTTGAAAACCAAGAGATCGATGGCGCTGGGGACACCGTCTACGTTGCCCGTCGCCAGAACACGGCGGCCTTCGCGACTTTGGACTTCGACTTCTTCGCGCGATTCAATTTTCAAATCACTAACACCGGCCACGACACCCGCGACGATGTTGTCTAAAGGTGGATCGCTAGGGTCTTTGCAATCCGATAGAAATGAAATTACATTGCCGTTTTTCGAATTCTGCCACGAAGCATCCACATCGGGATTTTCATTCTTAGCGAAAGGTTTCGCGGGTTCTCGGTATTGTACACCTTCGGCGCGCTTGGCTCCGTTGTTGCTGGTGCTCAGCTTGACGCTGACGCAAGCGCTGCTAAGGGGAATCATTATCAGAATAAAGAAAATCGGTCTGTTCATGCTGCTCGCTCAACGCTGTTGTGTCTAAGCCTTTTGGCTTACTCTTCTTTTCGGAATTCTAAGCCGGTGTCTCAAGGTCGTGTCATTGATTTGTCGACTCTAATCAAACTCTGACGAAAAGCCACTCGACGAAAGGATGGATACCCAACCTAAATAACCGGAAAGAGGAGTGAAGTCCAGCTGGCATCAATGCTGCTTCATATCCATGTGGATCACCTTCTTTTTTGGGGGAAGTTTTGACAGGACGTCGAACGGCCGGGACCTTAATGGCGCTTATTCTTTGCTCAACTCCGCTGCGTGCGCAGCTGGGCAAGCCTTTGGTGCAGGCCGATATTTCCCGCCAGGCCGATACGGCGCATCTCGAATTAAAAGGTTTGAAAACTTGGCGCTACGACGTTCAGAAGACCGGCGACCGCAAGATCACACTCAGTATACCACCCATCGACGCTGCCAGCGTGGCGCGTCTGCAGGGCTTCACTGATGCCCTCGTCGAATCCGTAAAGGTCGATAAGAACGGTGTGGACGGAGCTTACTCGGTCCATTTTACGCTGGCGAACTCAGAAGTTGAAACCTTCGATTACCTGACGGACGAACCTTCACGTTTGATCGTCGACTTTTATCGAAAAGCACCTGAGGTGAAGCCCGCCTCCGCTAAAGCTTCGGCGGGCGAGCCCGCGTCATCTGCCAAGAAGGCGGCCAACGTCTCCTCCGCCAAAAAGGATCGCAAACCCGGAGACTACAAACAAGTCAAAGACGGCTCGCGCAAACCCGCCGGTGATGAATTTATAGAGGTCGCTGACGTTCAGGACAAAGCGGGGAATATTGAACTAAGATTTGGCGTTTTTGATGGTGGCGATGAAAATTATGATCGCTTTCGCATAAAGGAATACGAAATTCGCGAGGATGCGATTATCTCCGCGCGCGACAACATCTATCTGCCGTTTCCTATGTTGAAAATGAAAGTTAGCCAATTGGATAGGCTGATGGAACAGCAGCCTGAGTACATTATTAACGCCAAAGATGACCGCGAAAACAAAGAGGCGCGTTTGCTTCTGACCTTGTTCAATCGCAAGCGCTATGCGGTCTTTATCAAGACTTACAATTACTTCGTCAGCAAATATCCGAATTCTGAGTATTCAGAGATTCTCAAAAACCTTTACGGCCACGTTCATTTGGCACGTTGGCAGGAAACAGGTAAGTCGTCGGACTTCGATACGGCCAGGGCCATCTATACAGAACTCGTATCGAAGTTCCCCAACAGCCCGTTGCGCGAACACAATTATCTGATCTTGGGTTTTGCGCAAATGGAACGTGGCGATGCTTTAGGTACCCTTCAGACGTTTCAAGGCTACATGAATAACTATCCGCGCTCCGGTGAAGTCCCCCAAGTTCGCAAAGCCCTGGCCGAAGCCTATGTGATTTTGCGTAAGTATGATGAGGCGGCGAACGAATACGAGACGATCATAAAAGACTTCCCCAAGAGCGAACACGCCCAAGAAGCCAAATACAGACTGGGCGATGTGCAATTCGCGAAGGGCGACTACACCCAAGCGATTCGTTCCTATGAGGCGGCCATTAAGGAATTGCCGAATCAGGAAAAGATCTACCCCAATGCCAATTTCAACATGGCCGAAGCGCGCTTTTGGCAGAAGGACTATAAGAAGGCACTTAATAATTACGTGCAGTTTGTGAATCTGTTTCCGCGCGATGACTACGGTGGCTACGCGCTAACGCGCATCGGGGAGTTGTTAGGGGTACTGGGTGCCGATCAGCGCCGCGTGATGGGTGCTTTTCTGGAAAGCTATTTTCGCTTTCCCAATCATCCCGGAGCCAAGGTCGCTCGGATCCGCATGCTCAGTCAGCAAATGCGGGGCATGAAAGATAAGGAATTGAAAAAAGCTCTGTCCGAAATTGAAGAGACCGGGAAGAAGTTGCCCCTCAAAGGTATCGAAGAGTTCACGACCCTAATGGTCGCCGAGGGCCTAAGTCATCGGGGCAATTACGTGTCGGCCCTTGGTAACTTGATCACTTACTATCAAAAGAACCCGGGCAACCAAGAAATCTTCAAGAGCCGTATTTTACGCAATATCTCGAACGAACTGAAGAATGAAGTCGAAAAGGGCGAATTTATGAATGCTCTGGGCTTCTATTCAAAGTATTCAGGCAATTGGCTTAAGAATAGCGACCGAATTGATGTTCCGTTCTTCGTTGGCGGCGCTTACGAGCACGCCGGCGCTTTTTCGGAAGCGAAGAACATCTATCAGCAAGCCCTAGAAAACCGAAAGCGGATTGTGGGTGGTTCGGAAGAACGCGAACGTAAAGTACAAGAACACTTACCTTCCCTTTCGACTCTCCATCTGCGTTTGGCTTCCACTTACAATCAGGAGCGCAATTACATTGATGCGTACCAACACCTCAAAGCGATTGGTGCCGGCTCGGATCTTTCGCCCGCCGAAACGGTAGAGCGCGTTCAGCTCAGTGCTTTGATCGCCGAACAGCGCAATGATCACGTCTTGGCCCGACAGGCTCTAACGGATCTTGCGAAGAAATGGCAAGGCGACCCGGCCCTGGTGGCCCCGGTGAATTTGCAGCTCGCACAAAACTACATGGCGCTCGGGGATCCCAAGCAAGCCGAGGCTCACGCGGAAAAAGTTCTGAAAGCGCAGGGCACCGGCGAGGCCGAGATTCCCGAAAAAGTGATTGCGAGCGCCATGAACGTCAAAGGCGACGCCTTGTTTGCGCAGAACAAAGCTTTAGCCGCGGTGGAGGCTTACCAGACGATGCTTGAACAGTTCGAAAGCAAGCAACCCTTGGCGAACGTGCGCTATCGCTTGGGTCAAATTCTTTTCGACCGAGGTGACTTCAAAGGTGCTTCGGAAGTTTGGCAGAAACTTGAAGGCACGCCTAATGAATTTTTGTGGAAGGTCGGCAAGGAAAAATTGGCCGACGCAAAATGGCAGGGTGATTACACGAAATACACCAATCGAATTCCCGCCATGGTTGGTTCTAAAAAGGAGAGCACCAAGTGATCCAGATCGCAGATCCGAAGATGAAGAAAGTTTTTGATATGGCCGAGAGCGTGGCGGTCAGTCGCGCATCAGTCCTAATCACGGGTGAAAGCGGAACGGGCAAAGAATTGCTGGCGCGCTTTATCCACGGGAAGAGCCCTCGTTGCGGGAAGCGTTTTATTGCGCTAAATTGCGCGGCCGTTCCGGAAGGCTTATTAGAAAGTGAATTGTTCGGTTTTGAGAGAGGCGCTTTCACCGGTGCTGACCAGCGCAAGGCAGGAAAATTTGAACTGGCACATGACAGTACGTTCTTGTTGGATGAAGTCAGTGAACTGCCGCTTCTGTTACAAGCTAAACTGTTGCGTGTCTTGCAAGAAGGTGAAATTGAAAGACTGGGCGCTTCGGTTCCGGTCAAAGTGAACGTTCGCATCATCGCCACCGCGAACCGCTCGCTCGAGAAAATGGTGAAAGACGGTACCTTCCGTGAAGACTTGTATTACCGCTTAAACGTTATTCCCTTGCACGTTCCCGCTCTAAGAGTTCGTCCGGCTGACATTGAAATGCTGGCGGGCCACTTTGTAGCCGCTTCGTGTAATGAAAATGGTTTACCCGCTAAGACCTTGGACGATTTGGCTATGCGAAAGCTTAAGACTTATCGTTGGCCCGGTAATGTGCGTGAATTGCAAAATGTTTTGGAGCGCTCAATACTACTTAGCTCCGCCCAAGAAATTGGCGAAGATCAAATTCTTCTTCCCGAATCCGCAGACGCTGAACCTGTTCACACTCAGCCTTTCTCTCCGGGAATGACCGTGGGGGAAGCAGAGCGATTGTTGATCATGAAAACTCTCGAGTTCACCAGCCAAAATCGCACGCGTGCTGCCGAAATGCTCGGCATCAGCATCCGCACATTGCGCAACAAATTGAACGAATACAAGGGAGGAAGTCTTGAGTCAGATATTTGATAAAACTACGAATGGTCTGGGCGCATCGCTGGCCTTGCGTTCGCTCCGACACAACATCACTTCCTCGAACATCGCCAATGCGGAAACGCCTGGCTTTAAGGCGAAGAAGGTTGATTTCGAAGATGCTCTAGCGCGCGCCATTGACCTGGAAGGTGTGGCGCGGGAAATGGCCACTAGTCCCGAGCATTTCGCAATGTCGACCGGCGCTATTTCGCGCGCGAAGGCCGACGTTTACGACAACCCTGAGGGTAATACGACCAACGACCAGAACACAGTCGACCTCGAACGAGAAATGGCCAATCTGCAAGAGAACTCGATTCTTTACAAAGCGGCCCTGCAATTGATGAACAAGAAATTGGGCTCGCTTAGATACGCCGCCACCGACGGAGGCCGTTAATGGCCGATTTCTCGACTGGGCTTCGAATTTCTTCGAGTGGACTAAGCGCGCAGCGTATGCGCATGAACACCATCTCGAGCAATATCGCAAACATCAACACCACTCGTACTCCCGAAGGTGGTCCGTATCGCCGCAAAGACGTCGTGTTCGAGGCCATGCCCGAAGCGCGCAACTTTGGCGAATTGGTCACGATGCCCCCGGACGATAATTTGCAGAGAGTACAGGTGAGTGATGTGCACGTAGATCGCGAAGCCGTTGAAATGCGCTACGATCCTGACCACGCGGATGCAAATGAACAGGGCTACGTAGCCTACCCGAAAATTAATCTGATGGAGGAGATGGCGAATATGATTCAAGCTACGCGCGGATACGAGGCCAACGTCTCGGCGATTCAGGCTTCGAAAGATATGGCACTAGGAGCTTTGGAGATCGGCCGCTAACGGCCTAGCCTAGGCATTTTTTAGCTCACGCTGGGCAAATTAGTTCTGATAAACTTTTAATATATAGAAATCAGGGGAACCATGGACGGACTGACGATTTCAAATTCAAACGCGCTTCTGGAGAAGGGCCAAACCCTCAAGGATCTGCGCGAAAGTAAGATGTCGATCCCTCGACCCGCGGCGCAGGCCAATGGTACCTCGGGAGAAAAAAGTTTCGCGGACTCTTTGAAAGAGGCCGTGCAAAGTACCAACGCCTTGGTCAAAGAATCTGATGTAAAAATGCAGCAATTGGCCACCGGTAAGACCGATGATATCGCCGGCGTGATGATCGCCGCCGAAAAAGCCGACATTTCGATGAAGCTGATGACCACTGTCCGCAATAAAATCATCAGCGCGTACGAAGAAATCATGAAGATGCAGGTGTAGGGAAAATGGGTAAGTTGTTCAGCCATTTAGTTGTTCAGTTCAGTCAGTTCTACAAGAACTTAACTCCGGTGAAGCGCTTAAGCATGGTCGGCGCCTCGGTAATTGGGGGCGTGGGTCTCGTAGTGATCGCCCTGATGATGACCGGAACAAATCACGTGCCGCTGTTCACAAATATTTCTCCCGACCAGCTTCCCCAAATTGTTGACCAGCTGCAAAAGCGTGGCGTGCCTTTCAAAATCGCCGACAACGGCGCGACAATTTTGATCAGTAAAGACCTACTGCATTCGACGCAAATGGCGATTATGACCGAGCTTGGTGGTGCGGGTAAAGTTCAGATCGGGCTCGAGCTTTTCGACAAGCAGGATTTCGGTACAACGTCCTATGCCCAAAAGATCAATTATCAGCGGGCGCTTCAGGGCGAACTTATGCGCGGGATCAACACTCTGACTGCGGTCAAACAATCAAAAGTGATCCTAGCGATGCCCGCGAAAAAGACCTTCTTGGAGGAAGGCGGCAAGACCAGCGCGTCGGTCATTATTGAATTGCATCCCGGGAAAAGTTTGACGCCCGAGCAGGTCAAGGGGATCACCTTTTTAGTTTCGAGTGCGGTGGAAAATCTT
>JBEIHA010000183.1:0-6626 GCA_040381635.1 Pseudobdellovibrionaceae bacterium | reverse complement strand
ATCGCTGACGTAAAACTTCAGAAGAACTGACGGACTTATTTGCTCTGAGCGTCAGTCCCCCTCGAACAAGCTGACTTCGGAGCGTGGAATAAGGGAAGCCGGTAAGTGCAGAAATCTCCTTAAGAGAGTGGCCCTGCGAGTAAAGCGGGGCGCAAACAGCGAAAATTCCAGCTATTGAATTTTGAAAAAACTGAATAAAATCATGCTGGTAATAAAAGTTGCAGGTTGTTAGGAGAGGGCTACCAAGCTTCGCTTGGAGAAAATAGATAATCGAAAATAGAAAATAGTAGCACGAAGACGGAAACGTCGCGGGAATGGCGGGCTCGAAGGTTGAGCGCGTACTCGCGGCGAAGGCGCCAGCGGCGCGTTCGTCGAGAGGCGTTAGGCCACGACGGCCTAACGAGCGCTCAAGCCGAAAGTGTGCAGGACGCACCATTCTCGCTGGGAACACGTAAACCCCAAACCAAAACCGCTCACATTCTATGTTCGGCTTGCTGCCTCACCAAATTGGTTTTGCTGTTGCGTGGCTCGCCTCCGGCGAGCTGTTCGCGTGAACGCTCACCTGCGCGCTTCGGTTGCGGTAGTGAATGAAAGGCTGACCAAACTAAAGTTTCACCCGCGCCGGCGCGGGTACGGCTGCGTCACACGAACTCTGTTTAAACAGAGTTCAGTTTTGCAGCAGCCGCTCCTCGTTTCAAAACGGCGACGGTTGTGTAACTGGCACTTTCCCTGATCATCGGAATCTGCTCGGCGCAAAGGTGATTGACCGGTTAGCCAATGATATTTGATTTGTGATCATTCAGCGTCGATATTAGGCTGAGGTTAGACGCTTCTATAAAAATGAGAATATGAACGCAAAAGATCAATCAAAACAAATCCGCCGCAGCGATTACGTTCGGAAGATGATTGTTGTCGTCATTTTCCCGGCGCTCATTTTGTCTGGCTTGCTCTTCGCGATGCAGATTCACTGGACCTATGTGCTAATGGCGACTTTGGCGGAGATGTTGGTCACGTACGTTATCGTGAGAGCCGTACTTCCTGCGGTAGGTATCCCCGACAGCGGGGTGTTATCTGAAGAAATGGGGGCGGCTCGCCCCCCACCTTCCGACATCAGGCAATTTCAGTTTCTACTTGAGCTATCGGATCTTGATCAATTCAAACCCGAAAATATCCGACTCCTATACGGTATTCTTATCGTTTTGGTCGTCGGACTGGGAGCCGTGGGAGTCAGTTTAGCCATTATGCCTTTCCCAGCGCTGCGTGCCTTGGGTATTTTAACAACCATTCTTTCTGTTCCAGGAGTGGTATGGATAAAGCGCTCCATGGACGACTCGATACGGGATTGGCAGTTGCGAAAGAATTCCGGACGCCCGGATCTCATCGTCGATGGAAATCTCGAGGTCGGACTTCTGATGATTAATACGGGATCTCGCTTTGTCAAAAAAATGAGGACGCAGAATCAATCGCACCGAATATTTTCTGTCTCTGAAGTCGAGAGGCTCTTTGTCATGCCGCCCGACAGTCGCGGCGAATCTACAACCCCTGCGATGATCCGAGTTGATTTGTGCACAGGAGAAAAGGTCGACATACTCTTACGCATGAACATTGAGCAACAAAGGAACCTGGTCTCAGCTTTGGTTAACACATTTCCCCGAGTCGAATTCGAGCTCGAACTGAAACGACGATAACAAGTTAGTAAACAACGGCCTCGAAAGATGGGCCTTGGGAACCACCACCTAGCCGAACGTCGACGTTCTTAGCCGTAAAAAATTCTTGGCATCCCCGAGGCTGCAACTCTGGCAGATGAGTCCTTCCGGAACAATCAGGTTTGAAGCTAAAGCAATCGCCCCAAAGCATCACATCGACCTTCCAAGAAACAATTCCCTCCGCCACACAACCACAATCCTTGATACCCCGCAGCCCGCATCTGAACATGGTGTTCCGCGAACGTGGCGTAGGGTGGCGTGCTTTGCGGGGCGGTCGCCGTCACACGGCTTTGAAATTCCGCGTTGGCTCCAGGATTTCCCGCTAAGAAAAGATTGTGTTCGCCCTGACCAAAAGCGCCCGTGAAACCCGTCTGACGGGCGACGACGAAGGTTTCGTGTAAGGTCAGTCCGCTCGGTTGAAGTGTTGCTAACCAACGAATGGTGGCTTCGGAAAGTTTGCGAATAGCCGCGGGCTCCAGGTCCCGGCAATCCTGAATCGAAGCCCTTGCCGAAACGAAATGCGGCATGATCAGCGGATGGCGACCTTCCGACATTTCCGTAAACTGCGCGAAATATCTTTGTCCCAATTCAATTTGCGCCGGAGATGAAAAGTGCGCGCGGTCAGGCTCGGCCCCCGGCGAAACATTGCAACCTAAACTTGCGCCTGATCCCAGGCCCGCCGCGGAAACGAATCGCGAGCTGGTGGTGCTCGCGGCGATTTCTCCCAGCTGCGTGTTGAATTGCGAGAACATCTGACGGTTAGGATCTTCGCCATTCACCGTTAACCAAAAATCACCAATCCCGCCCAATAGAAATGGCACGCTCTGACCTTGCGGAAACTGTGCGCGTATTAGCTGAATCACTTCGCGTAACTTTGGCGCGTAAGCCGCGACGCTAGGCATGCGCGCGTGCAGCGGAGAAGCCGTCAACTTCATATACCCGTAATCATTTTCGCCCTGGTGCCACAAGAAGGCGACCAAACGGCTATTGGTATTCGTCGCCAACGCCAATTTCGTGCGGCGAACCAAGCGATCGAAGAGCTCGGTGGAATCACTGGACATCGAGGACGACGGACCGAACTGCAAATTTTCAACCGTGTTGTCCCATTGCAGAATGGACGTGCCACTCTTCGCCGTGGGAACGATAAGAACTTTACGACCAGGATTTCTGGCGGCGCAAAGTCGGGCAAAGGTCATGCCGAAACCAATGCCATTCACCGTCGGCGTGCTATGTTGCAAAGGATCCTTGGCCGGAACAATCGCCAGAGCCTCGTTGACTTGAAAAATTCGGCCGTCATGAGTGGTGTCCACGTTGGTGTGGGAACCACAGCCCCAGCCGACGGCATTGCTTTGGCCGCCGATGACGATGATGTCGTAAGGTTCCGTGGATGAGGCACTTTGAATTGCGAAACTGAAAGCGGAGCCTTGTTCGATGACCTCATCGTAGGCGACGCCCGTCATCTTGGAGCAATTTTGAAAGAGGAGGATCGTAAGGACAAAGGCGCCAGCTATGCGCGCGAAGCGCCAGAAACGTAAATTCAAATTTTTCCCCAATCCCCTGAGACCCTGTACACATCTTATCCGGTAAAGTCGGACCCGGCCACTCCCTGTCTCGTTTTGAGATAAACCGACAGTATCCACAGGACCAGGAGGACCATCAGAAGAACGCCGTACACCAAGGGGAAGCCATAAAATAAACTAACGAGTTTTAGTCCGACGGCGCCAAGTAATCCGCCGAATCCATTGCAGGCAATTGCAATTTTCATTTTCCGAGGACTTTCAAAGTTCGGGTGACTGACGAAGCGTCCAAAGGCTAATCCAGAGAAAAATCCGAACACCACGACAACAAAAGTATAGACCGTAAGCGCCGGAATCGCATTGCCAACATGATCGGTGATAAGGCGACTGATTGGCCAGGTGAGGCCAAGCCAAAGAACGGATCCCGTCAATGCCCAGGGCAGAGAAATAGATTTTCTACTCCAAGCCCACGCGTTGCCGACGGCAGTCGCCGTGAGCAGAGCAAAAGCCACCACGAAGGCACTTAAGGAGGGCTGACCAGAAATCAAATCCCCCCACCAAAAGAAATAAAGCTCCGCGCCCATAAACAAGAATCCAGAAAGAAAAGCATAGAAAATCAGAGGTAAACTGCCGGACCCGGCGGCCCCGCCCAAGGCCAGTGCGAGCAACACGACGACCAACGCCAACAAGCTCCACTGAATCGGCACGGCGGCGAAATTTCCCGCGCCCTTGGAAATCCAAAGTGCGAACGGCCGCACCTCAGAAGCGATTGGCCCGGTCAGCGACGGCGTCGGATCCGTCATGCCGATGACTTTCGATCGTGACGTGCCGAAGGCTGCGGCCTTAAGATGCGCCAGCTCCGCTTCGTTAAATGGACTTGGTTTAAACACCGTCAAAAATCCGGATCGTCCACCCCTAAGTTCCGCGCTGTTTTTGTCACGGTAGTAGCCCAAGTAGATTTGCGCCTCGGGGTAGGATTCGCCTGCGGCTTTCAAAGTGGCGGCAATAAGGTTGCGAAAGCTCGGTAACTGTCCGCCCGCCCGGTGCACCAGAAACCCGCCGGGGCTTAAGTGGCGGATCATCGCCGCGAAAGCCTCTTTGGTATTGACGTGATCCTCATTGAACACACGCGGGGCGCTAGAACCGTAATACCTCACTCCGGACATCATAATCAGGTCGAACTTTTCATCAGCGGCGAGATGCCGAAAGTAGTGTGCCGCATCGTCGATCACCGTGCGCACCTTCTGAGAATCGTAATTCAGGTCGGGCCGCCTAGAAAAATCACGAACGGCCTGAACCATCAGGGGATTGATCTCGATCGCGGTCACCGATTCCGCACCGGCGACTAAGGCCGCTTGAATTTCGGATCCTCCACCCGGCCCTACTATGGCTACCCGGCTTGCCATGGGGACCAGGCTAATCAGCCGATAGTTCATCGTCTGCGCCAAAGTGGAAAGAGATTCTTCGTCGCCCACATCGTAAAGCAAAGTCGATTCGCTGGAATTACGAATCAAAGAGTAAACGTTTATATTTTCGTAGCCCACGCGGCGAATGTCTTCTTGCGAATCCTGAAGTTGCGCACCCCGGCCTACGCCCGCATCGAGCCTTACGACCTTCACCAAAGAAAGTGAGTTCGAGTAGGTACGTTCGGTTTTGTATTCAGGGAGAGGATCGTAATCCGTCAGGGGACAAAGACTCACGCCCAATGCAGCTAAAGGCAAACCGCCAAGTCTAAATATTCTTCTAGGGAACAGGACCCAAAATGCTATCCCTAAACTCACGATCACGAACAGTCGAACCACATCGGTCAATACGAACCAGTCCAAAAGAGGCAGCGAAAGGCTCCCCGCCAGGGAGCCCACGGTGATGATCATCAAAATCTTCGCCCTGGGTAGGCTGAGAGTGAATGCTCCGGCTTGCGCGAACCCCAGACTCAGCAGCGTGCCGGCAAATAAAATCAGCGGCAGAAACTCAGGATATCCGGCCTCCCACTGCGGTGGTGATTTCGAGAAAGTGAGAAGAGCCAGGACTGAAGAACCGAGAACTAAAGCGGCCAACTGTCGCCTATTCATTCGAGAAGAGACGAAGAGTGCCCCTGCTGCACTTAAAAAAAAGGCGGCGCTTAAAACTAAGAAAAAAGAGTTTTGATCCGTCGCCCGATTCCAATGACGAAAGACAAGCACCGAATAGGAAAAGGACAGTAGTCCAATGGCGAAACAAAGGGCGCCCTCGGCGGACGGCCACCTGAAGGTCGAATTAATTTTTGAGTCCAACCGCCATCCAATCGAAAGCCATTAGAGGAGAACGGCACTGCAAAGTTCACGCGTGTCGTAAATGCGGATTCACAAAAAGCACCACCACCACCTCTTCTTAGGGACCCGGCGCGCGCACCAAGCGGAAATAGCTCTTGGCGCTTGACGATGAATTCGTGGTTTCTAACGTTAAAATCGGCACGAGATGGTCTTCGCTGCAGCCCAGATTCCAATCCGTGTAATGCATTTTGATCAATGCCCAAATCGAACTGTCGCTCGAGTCTTGCGCAACCAGCTTCATGCGCAACATCCGCTGATTCAGCGACGCGAAACTAAATCCATCGGCGATCAACCGGCCTTGGCCATCGAAGCGGCTCAAGCGAACCAGACGAAAACCGTGCACGTTGATCACAGTGATCTTTAGGTCGATTTGCTCTTCATTCAAGCTATCGGACAGGACGTACCGGCCCGCCATGGTCTGCCAATCCACCGGGCACTCTTTCGCCCACGGAAAAGGCCACGGAAGGGGAAGACCTTCGGCTTTTGGGCGAACATCCGCTTGCGCTGTCGCCACCAACAAGGCCAGTCCCACCAATACGGTCATCATCATCGCTTTCATCGCCCTATCACTCCTAGAAAATCCTAATGCTCGATCGAAATCTTGGCATTCCTGTTGAGGTAATACCCATTCTTCGCACGGTAAATGTACTTTGGCTTGTCAAAATCCGGTTCGATCAGCTGGCGCAAACGTTTAATCGTCACGTAAATCTTATTGTCATGCACGGAGGGGTCGTACTCTTGCTTCCAAACGGCCTTAACTAAGGCTTCTTTAGAGTAAACCTCACCGGGGCTCTTCAAGAACAACTTGAGCATATCGAGCAAGATAAATTGATTTTTAAAATCGATGCGGCCTTTTTTGCGTTCAACAACCGAGTTCGACGTCTGATCGAAGACCAGATCGAAGTTGTTTTCGGCCTTACCCATAAGACGCTTATTGAGCTCGGTAATTTTGCGCAGCAAAAACACAAAATTTTGCGGATCAGCCATCTGCTGCGCTAAGCGCATGTAGGTTTTCGCCAAATCCACTTCGCCCGCTTCGGCGTGTGAATATCCCATCGCGAAAAGCAGTGAAACGTAAGTGTACATGTTTT
>JBEIHA010000182.1:0-6643 GCA_040381635.1 Pseudobdellovibrionaceae bacterium | reverse complement strand
GTGGAGTTCGATCCCATCTTTGATCTGAATCACACCTGCGCCATGTTTAGGGCCAACGTTTCAAGGTTGATAAGAAAAATTTGGTGCACCACCAAATCCATTGAAAGACTGCAAGATCACCTATCAATCTACGCCGTCTATCACAATTCACAATTGCCCAAGTTGACTTGTTAAATACTTTGTTACCTAGATTGGTTTTATTGGGGTCACCCAAGCGCTGACCAATGAATCTTCACAGACTAAGGGGCCAGTTTCAGCGCTTTTTGTTGACCTGATCCGCCAACTCACCAAGCAACTTATCTTGGAAGGCGCGCGCACTGCCTTGGTTTTTTGGGGTGGTGGCGGTCAGTAAGACAAACGGAATGTATTCGATGATCGTTACTCCGTCGGTTCCCAGCTTAGGAATATATCCGGCAAGCTGATAAGCCCCTTTCAGCGTCCCGGTTTTTGCACGAACCAATTTTCCGGCCGGACTTGCGCCCATTCGACCGCGTAGAGTTCCGTCCACGCCGGCGATGGGCAACGATTCCCACAAGGCGGGAAACCACTTTTCTTTCGTAAAGGCTTTCAATAAAGAAAGGAAGGCGCGTGGGGTCACTTTGTTCGCGCGCGAAAGTCCCGCGCCCTCGAACAGTTTAATTTCCGCAGCGAAGTCTTTAGAACTGGCCGTCTTCAACCAATCGGCGATGTTCGCGCTGACCACACTCTGAGCCGCATCATTGATGCTTTGATCCGGATGAAAACTGGCCGAGGCTTTGTAGAGTGCATCCGCGAACCAATTGTCGCTGCCTTTGTTCATGACTTTCGCCAATTCGTGCAAAGGCGGCGATTCCAATTCAAAAAAATCGCTTTCAGGCAGTGTCATATCGCGTGCCGAAGTGGCTTGGGCAACATCAATTCCTTGCAGGCGCAATTCAGTAGCCAATGCATTTCCAAACCAACTCTTGGCGTCCGGTACGGGTAGGCCCAATTGTATCGACTTTTTGTCCACTTTTAGGGCTTGGATCACATAGCCACGATGAAATCCATATTGTAAATCGTTTAACACGAGTGTGCGCTTGGCTTCCTGGCGTACAGAATCGAATCTTAAGGGCACCACGACGCTGTCATCGGCCCAGCGCGCCTGATTCCATCCAGTCAAAACAAGGGTAGCGCAGTTTCGCATCAGATTGAAATTCTGCGCGCGTGAACCGTAACAACTTAGGTAGTCCTCTTTGTCCAAGCCAAAGGCCGGACTAGAAAAGTCCCTGCGCGGATCGCTCGAGACGAGATTCAATTTTCCAACGATTCGTTTTATCCCACGTTCTTTGAGTTTGACCGCAATTTCGCGCAGACGACCTTTCGACGACGTCGGATCTCCGTCGGCGCGCACAGTTAAGTCTTTGGCCGTAGTAAGGTCGTCGATCGCCAGCCAACTCACTCGGGTACGAAATCTGAAATCTGATCCCATAAGTTTTAGGGCAACCGAGGCGGTAACCACCTTGGTAATAGATGCGGGGGTAAAGAACTGGGTTTCGCTTAAGTCGCCCTGACCTTCTTCGCCGACGGCCATTCCTATCGAAATACCGCGGTTAGGGGATACGCGGACCTGGTAACGAAAACCGGGTTCATCTCCGGTGGCGGGTTCGTTGAGTGAAGTGGTGGTTTCGGTCATCACCGCCAAAAATGTGCCGCGGCTTCCGGGTTTCAGAACCAGTTCCCTGGAGCCGGAAGTTCGGTCACAGGCACTCAAAATTAGGACGACGCCGAACCACACACTTAGACGCAAATGACTAATCTCCGGGTATTCATGAATTTTCTGCCGAGGCGAAGCGCCTCAGTGCAAAACAAACGACTTTGAATTGCAGTGGAGATCGCTTTTGCTAGCTCCGTGCCAGCTTCAGCTTGCCGATCGACGCCCCGGTGATGACTCGGCGTTGATTGGTTTTGTTTCGCGTGATGCGCTCGCTTCGGGTTTAAGCCCTGGCTTTTTCGAATTCTTTTTTATTGTTCCCACGTTAGAGCCTACTTCTCGTTTGAATACGGCTTTTACCGTAGGGATCTAACGCAAGGGCCATACCATTCTTATGGCGTATCTTTTTTGATCATCTGAATATTCACATCCATTTGCGAGGTCGATGCCGGCAAGCGCTTTGCGATACCATCGGAAGCCTGGCTTAGGGCAATGGTCATCGCTTTGCCGACGGGTGAATCCTTAAAAATTCCCGAACCCAAAGAAACGCCCTTCAAATCCAATTTCTTCCCTTCGATCATATTTTCGCTGCGTGATTCGGCGACGAAGGAATCAATCGTGCGGCCATCTTTAGTGTCAAGAATATGGATTTGAATCGAGACTGCGGCTTTCATCGAAGTCTGATTGTTTAAAGTCACCTGGCAAAGATTGAAGGTTTGCAGACTCGGTCGTATCGAAAACTGAGAATTTTTTGTTAGTCGACTTTTGTGCACGGTTTCAACTTGGCTATCGCGCGCGGGGCGATAGCTGCGCAAGAGATCAGCTTCAACCACATCCAATCCTTGGTTTTGCTCTAGGCTCACTTCCAGTTGGCGGCGCATATTGTCTAGAAGGCTTTCGCCCCACCATTCTTTGACGTTGCATGGATTGCTATTCGTAAGGTCGGAAAGGGCACCGATATCGATGCGCACTTTTTCTTGCGCAACAACTGTCGATTGAAAAAGAAGCAAGACAGATAGAGAAAGCCAGCGCATCGAAAACCCCCCCGGGGACCGGTTCTATAATTTTAGCACCGAGCTATCTTAGAGTTTTCGACAATCTCCTAGGCGATTCTTAATGGGACAGGATTTGTCTCAAGCTGGTTCACTCAAAGCCCAATCTCTCCAGGTCCTCTTCTTCTAAACCAAAGAAGTGTCCAACTTCGTGAAGTAAAGTGACGGCGATCTCTTCGCGCAGATCTTCGACGGCTTCTGGGCTTCCGTCGTAATCCGTGAGATCCAATAGAGCCATTCGAAAAATGTAAACTCGAGCCGGAAAAATGGGCGGATGAATCACGCTGGCTTCGGTCAGCGGCACGCCCACGTGCAGGCCGCAGATTTCCAATGGATCGGTAGTGGCCGGGTAACCTAAATCTAACAGCTGGTCCGGGGTGATTTCATTTTCAATCACGAATTGAATTTTGCCAAAGTGCTCTTTGAGATCATCCGGAATCAGGGGTTGGAGCCGCGTCCACACGTCGGCGGCCATACTGTCGAACAAGGCATCTGTCATATCCAGGTCTGTAGCCCATGCCGAAAGGTCAGGCAACCATGTAAAAGGTATCGTATTGAGAGGTATGGCAGTGGCGTTGGTCGTTCTAGCTCTGGCATTTACTTTGAAACACAAATTGTAGAGGAGATCCGAATGCCCAAACTTAGTTTCCAGCTCAACGCGATGATCTGTGCCCTGATCCTGAGCTCAGGTGCTTTCGCGTCGGCCACAGGAGAGGAATGCTTTCGGTCCGAAATCGATCCATCCACCAAGCGTGTCTATCAAAACAAAGCCCAGTGGGATGCGGACCAGAAGGCCATTTGGGAACTTGCCCCTGGCCCACCGAACCCTTTTCGTCTTTTGCGCGGCTATGAAGTTTCAATGTCAGAATCGAAAAATTCCAAGGGCATGGGATCGGACAAACGCAAACACTGTTACGTCGGCTGCCGAATTGCCGATGAGGTGGGTCACGACGTCGCCATTTTCGCGGGCATTTACAAAGAGGATCGCGACATTACAGATTGCAGAACCAAAACGCTGTTTGATCCAGCCGATCTTGAAGCCACGATCCTAGGCGCCGATCTCGCGAAAAGAAATGCCGATCGGTCGGACGCCGACTTCTGCCGCGAGGAATGCCTTCGAGCGATCAAAAAGTAATTAATTTTATTTTCGTCTGGCTGGGCAAGACCCAGGCCGCGGGCCTATCGAAGGAAATTTACGGCAAACCCCGGGCCGTTTTTCGTAAACCGTGCATAGCCTCGTTTCAGAGTTCAAAAACTGGCAATCGCCATTGCTTTTGGACTGGAGCATGAACAAACCCGTGCCAATGCGGTAGCTCATCGCGATCTTTTCTTTGCGCAAACGCTTAAAGAGCTTCTTGTGCGAACCTTGCGCTTCATCTTCACTGCAAACGCCAAGCTTGGTCAGATCCTCAATGGTCACTTCCAGTAGCATGGAACAACAGTCGGCGTGGCAACCTCGGCATAGGCTTTCCTTGTAGTGTACCCACGAAGAGGGTCGGTCCTTATCGATCATAATGAATTCGCTGCCTTAAGTCGGTGCGATAAAATCTTGTTCACCAAATCGTCGCGGTTGACCGGTTTTGAGATAAAATCACTGAAGCCTGCTCCCAGACAGCGGTCGCGCTCTTCCTTCATTGCGTGGGCGGTAAGGGCTACGATTGGCTTTTGGTAGTTCTTGGATCGAAGTTCCTTAACGGCCCCGAAACCGTCCATAATGGGCATTTGCACGTCCATTAAAATCAATTCGTATTCGCCGGCCAAGGCCATATTCACGCCTTGCTGTCCATCGGAGGCGATGTCCACCCGGGCGCCGGCGCGATTTAAGAAAATCGAGATCAAGGCTTGATTGTCGGGCGAGTCTTCAACCAATAAAATACGCACTTCAGATAGCTCTCCTGCGGGCGTGCCCGGGCGTGCGGGGCTGCTATTGAATCTTAAGTCCGAAAAGACTTTGGCGTCCCTAAGGGCGCTGGCCTTAATGTGAAATGCGAAAACGCTTCCGCGGCCCACTTCACTTTTCTTGAGCAAAAAGTGCCCCCCTAAAGCTTGAGCCAAGTTGCGCGTTAAAGATAACCCAAGTCCTGTTCCGCCGTATTGGCGAGTGGTCGATTCATCCGCCTGAGTGAAAGCCTTGAAAAGATGAACCTCTTGCTCTGATGAAATGCCGCGTCCGGTGTCTTCGATTTCAAAATCCAAATGTCCTTCAACGTAACCCACCCGCAATTCAACGTGGCCGACGTCGGTGAACTTGATGGCATTGCCCACGACGTTCATCAAAATCTGTCGAAGCCTAGTGGGATCACAAATGATGGTGGACGGCAGCGGCGTTGTCGCTTTGGATTTAAAATAGATGCCTTTTTCTTGCGCCTTAAACTCCATAAGAGAAGAAAACTCGCTCAAAGCTTCCTGCAAAGAGAACTGAATGTTTTCGATCAACATCATTCCCGCTTCCACTTTGGAGAGATCGAGAATGTCGTCCACGATTCGCATCAATTGCTCGGAATTGCGTTCGATGACCGAAATGTACTCTTCTCTTTCAAAGCGACCAAGCTTGGGATCTTTAATGAGTTCTGAAAAACCCATGATCGCGCCTAGTGGCGTACGAATTTCGTGGCTCATGTTGGCTAAGAATTGCGATTTCGTGGAATTGGCCCTTTCCGCAGCCACACGCGCCTCCTCCAGCGTCTTGCGAAAGCTATCCTCGGTGGCCTTCAGGGAAGTGAGATCTTGAAAAACGATGAGCGCCGAAGCCTGTCGGCCAGGCATCGCCGGGATATTTTCAGAAAAGACCCGAATGCTGAATTCACCACTTAAGCTCTTAAGCAGAAAGACCTCGCCGTCGATTTTCTCGCCGTTAAGGACGCGCGCGCTCGGCAGATTTTGGGGGGGGTATCAAATTACCATTTGTGTCGAACAAGGAAAAAAGTTTGCCATAGGACATCGAAGCAGGATGAGTTTCGTAATCTATCCCAAGTAGGCGGCGCGCCGCCGCGTTCGAATAGGAGACCCGCTTTTCGTTAAAATTTAGCAGGAAAAATGGCGTTGGCAGCAGATCCAAAATGCTGTTGAGCCAAGGATCTTGAGGTCCTAAGACAGGTTGACTCGAGTAGAGTCTGCGTAATCCCTTAGGGATCCAACTTTCCGGAAACAGCACCAATCCCCGCTCGAGAAACTCGCTGACTTTATTAACAGAATTCACGGCGATGTGAACCTAAATTTTCGGACCAAGTAAGAAGGCACGAAGGCCTTCACCGTCGCACCGAAGATGTAAGGTCTTATGCAAACATTGATCCGCTGTAGATCGGCTCTAGCTTGCGAAAGGCGGTCGAACCCTGGGGGGGATGGGTCAGATTTGGTACGACTAGGCGGAGGGGCTCCACAGAATTCAGAGATCCTCCCCCGGCCGTTGATCCTTAAGAAATGCATTGGAAACGCCAGTGACTTGCTCTGGCTCTGATCACTGCACAGGCGTGATGTCCTTGGTCATAAACATTCTTGTCGACGCATCAGAGATCTCCATTTGTTTGATGGATGAAAAATTGATCTTTTTAAGATCTATTTTGTTAACTTGTCGGCTGTGCATAGAGTGGAAGTAATAAACACGATTGGTTAAATCAGATGCTGAAGTTAATTGGGTCCCGCCTACAATATCTGAAGGGATCGATTTTGGTGGAAGTTGCGCACCTAGAGGAATATTAAAGCTATCTAAAATTCTGAATGCCTCACTTATAGCATCAGTGCTGTCTTTGAGTGGACGACAACTTGCTGTAAAAGCAGCAGCTCGAATAAATCGAGAAGGAGGGGTGAAGTCACCAGGGAGTCCCACCATTCCTGAGCCACCACCCAGCGGTGAAAGATTTAAGTTATCAATCTTTATGTTCGGACTTGGGTGAGGTGAGAGTTTAAGATAATTTTTCAT
>JBEIHA010000181.1:0-6672 GCA_040381635.1 Pseudobdellovibrionaceae bacterium | reverse complement strand
TGGTAATGAGCTATGCACCAAATCGAGGGGACATTGTTTGGTTAAATTTCACTCCGCAAGCTGGTCATGAGCAAATGGGCACCCGCCCCGCACTTGTTCTTTCGCCAGAAAAATACAACAAAAAGACCGGCCTTGCGGTTTGCTGTCCCATCACTTCGACCGTAAAAGGGTACCCCTTTGAAGTTGTGGTTTCAGGAAAAAAAATCAGCGGAGCCGTGTTGTCGGATCACCTAAAAAATCTGGATTGGAAGGTCAGAAAAGCTAAGTTTATCGAAAAGGCCTCAAAAGATGTGGTTGAGCAGTGTTCAATGAAAATTTCTGCATTGATTGTTCAATCGTAGTCAAGACGAGCGGATGCAGTATAAAGTCGCCATCGAAGTGGTCCCATCGAACCTAAAGAACTCTGTTTGAACAGAGTTCGCTAGCAGGCTTCACCCGCGCCGACGCAGGTGAAGCAACCCAGTAAAGGCCGATCCCGCGTCGGCACTCGAATTGCTTCAGTAACCGGAATGAAAACAATTCGATCATTAGCTGCCCTTATTTTGGCCCTATCGCCGTTTCCAGCGATGGCCGAGGAAAAATATCAAACCATCGATAAAAAATGTTACGGTTTTCCACAAATTCCGTCGCTAAAAACTCGGCCAGGGGAGTGCGTGGGACTGGTCGCGGACCGCCGGGATATCGACTGGAAATTCCCGCGTAAACTGTTGTTCGATGGCGACCGCCTGTATGTTTCGGCATTCGGGGGCTGGGTCGAAAATAAGGGGCAAGTTTGGGAAATTTCGATCCTACCCGGACCGAACTCCAAAGAGATCAAAGCGCACCGCCTGTTCAATGCCACCAACCAAACCCACGGCCTACGCAAAGGTCCCGACGGGAAAATCTATTTCGCGGATAAAGAGACTCTATATCGTTTTGACCCGCGCCAGCCCTCACGGCTCGAGACCGTACTCACCGATCTGGAAAGCTCGTACGTCCTGTCGTCGGGTAAAGTCATTGGCAATCACCCGCTCAAGGAATTTGTTTTCTTAGATAATGGCGATCTCGTGATCAATATCGGATCGCCCAGTAACGACTGCGCGGAAGAAGTGCGCTTGTCGGGGCAATGTAAAATGCGCGACACGACAGCATCGGTCCGTCTTTACCCCTATATCCCAAGCTCACAAAGCTTTGACTCTCGCTACACAACTCTGGCCCGGGGATTGCGCAATTCGATGGGCTTGCTTTTCAATTCCAAGCTTCAAGAAATTTATCAGGCCGAGAATGCCGCGGACGAAGTCGGAACTCCGGACGAACTGAACATCATTAGTTTACAACAAATCGCCAAGGGCAAAAAATATGATTTTGGTTGGCCGTTTTGCTCAGGTAACGGTCAACTTTATAAAGGCTATTCCAATTTTAGAACCTTCTGCGGGCGAACCGCAGATCGGCCGCATCTTTTGTTCCCGGCTCATGCTTCGCCGTTAGAACTTGTTTACTATCAGGGCAATATGTTTCCAGACTTGCAGGGTTCAATCCTGACCGCATGGCACGGACATCGTCCGTCGGGTTCACGCATCGCGATTTACGGGGTGGATTCGTTAGGACGACCAAAAGTCGCTGCACCGACCATGCTTTTGGATGGCTGGTTGGCGGATCCACGGGGTCGACATCCCAAAGGGCGACCGGTCGGAATGGCGATGGATTCGCGCGGAGCCATCTTTGTGATTGATGATGTCAACATGGCGCTCTTGGTGATCGCAAAATCAGGAGAAGATACGGGAGCCATCGATTCTGATGATGGAAAGCGGCCCACCGTGACGGCATCGAATCTTGGCGAACTCTTGGGCGAAAACAAAGTCAGGGAGTGGGAACGACTCTTCCCCACCGTGATCCGCGCAAAACAGTGCAGCGAGTGTCACGCGGATGTGGTGGTCGATCGTTCGGCTCGGCAATCATTAGTGAATATGATCAATTCCAATTGGGTGAACGTGTCGAAGAAAAGTGCCGATGAGCAACCCCTATGGCGGCGCATGACCGGTGCGGCGGGAGAACGGATTATGCCACCGGCCCCGAAGCCAAGCTTGCTAGATGATCAGCGATCTGGAAGTCTAATCTTAGAGCAGTTCAGGTCGTGGTTCTAAGATCATCCTTTCACCAGGGTTGAGGTTTTCCTTGGGTTACTTCAAGAAAATTTTTTTATATGTCATTGCTGTTGGGCTGCCGCTTTCTCATGCGAAAGAGGCCTGGAAAGCCGTCGAGTTTGGTCCACCTCCCTCGCGAACAGTGAAGCTGATTGATGCTCGCTCCCGCGACGCGTGGTTGAAGTCACATATACCTGGCGCTGTAAGCATAGCCTGGGACCAATTTTCACAACCGGGCGCGGCCTCACGAGGCACACCACGCATTGAACCCCAGATTGTGGCAGACGATTTAGCTCATCTGGGTATTTCGCCCAAGGACACGGTTTATATTTACGGTAAAGGAGTGTACGGGCGTGGAAACGAAGGGCGATTAGCCTGGGTTCTTTACGGACTGGGCTTTCAAAAAATTTTTCTCACTGATTATGCCCAAGCTCAAGCTTGGTGGAATGGACCGTTGGCGCGAGGATCGCAAGACGTCAAACCCGGCAAAAAATGGAAGGTCAAAAAGCAGACTGATCTGCATTTACCGCTGACCACTTACAGGCAAGAATTTGGGAAGAAAAAGTATCTTTTGATAGCGATTCGCCCCCAAGGAACTAACATCGTTTTTCCGGGTGTCTTTCAAAATACCGAGATCAAATTTTCCCTGTCGGACTTTGCCGATGACGGCAAGGTGGTTCGCAAGACAATCGACGAATGGATTGCGGCGAAAGGTTATCCGTCGACTATTACTCTACTTCCGATAAGCATCGCGGGTCTAAGCTCGGCTTACGCGGTTCTCAAGCTAAAAAGCTGGGGCTACAATACCAAACTTATCGCGGAAGGTTATTCGTCGGAACTGAAGTATGTAAATAAATTTAGCTACACTTCTGCTTCCACTTTGCGAAGGGCGGAGTTTTAAGTTCGGGCTTCTCACCCGTCTGCGTGGCTCTGATTCGGCTGAGCCGTTCATCGGTGGGTGGGTGGGTGCTGACGAATTTACCGACGGCTTTTTCAACCGACGATTGCTTTCTACTTAAGACCACGAACAATTCGTCTGCGCCCCATGTGTGGCCGAATACCTTTTTGACCAATTCCAGAGCATAGGTATCTGCTTGAGTTTCTTTGGACTGGTCGAAGGTTCTTTCGATGGCTGAACCCATCATTTGTAAACTCGAAAGCTCTGTTCCTATTCCGATGACCGCGAGTCCCACGCGGAAGACCAATGTTCGTCCCAAACCACGAATGTGGTCCCGGTTTACAAAATGTCCGACCTCGTGGCCCAGAACGAAGGCCAAACCATTCTCAGACTCCAGCGAATCCAAAAGACCCGAAGTCAAATAGATGACCCCTCCGGGCAAAGCAAAAGCATTGGGATCTGGGTCACAATGAACGTCGACGCGCAGACGAAAGCCCACGTGTTCATTCAGCCGTCCTACGAAGTCTTTGAAGTCTTCAGGCGCCTCATTACCAATACTGGATTTGGACCAAAAACGATCCAGAAAGCGCATCTCGGATTGAAGACTGATTCGAGTGAGCAAAAGATCACTCGCGGCCACTAGCGCTAGAAAAACGACGACGAGAATCGCGAAGAAACCGCTTAAGAGAAGAGCGAGATCTCTCAAAGGTGTTTCATTGGCCGGACTATTGATGCCTTCGGGATCAGGCTTGGGTACGTATTGGCTCACGCTTTGACGGCGGTCCCGTAGGCCGACACTTCGGCGCCCATTTGGTCTAAGAAATTTGTTTCTAAATGAACGTCCACAATTTGATTGGCACCCGCACTCGCCGCTTTATCACGCAGCCGACAAAGTGCTTCACGCCGCGCACGATCCAGAAGACTTTCGTGATTCACCATTCGTCCGCCCAGCAGGTTTCTAAAATTACCCACGAAGTTCTTAAAATAATCAGAAGCAATAACCACCGAGGCCATAACCAGAAATGTTTCGCCGGATTTCAATTCGGGACCAGGGTCCGTACGGATGGGAACGGTCCGAATATGAACGGCTTCTCTTCGCTTTAGATCTTCAAAGTGCTTTTTTTCACGTGCGCCGCCCACAAAGTAGCCCAGCACAAGCAAGATGGCCGCGATTCCAATTTCGATCACGACTACCTCACTTTAACGGCGGTGCCATAAGCAAAAACTTCGGCCGCACCCGGGGCCACGTCACTGGTGCCGAAGCGAATGTTCACGATCGCGTTCGCGCCCTTCGATTGAGCCATGGCGATGAGTCGCTGAGTGGCCTCGTTGCGGGTTTCTTCCATAAGTTCGGTGTAGGCTTTCAGCTCGCCACCGACGATGTTTTTTAGGCCAGCAAAAATGTCGCGACCAAAGTGTTTTGAGCGAACCGTACTTCCGTTCACTAAACCGTAGTGTTCTTCGATTTCGCGTCCGGGAACGTAGTCTAATGTTGTTAAGATCATGTTGTTGCTCCTTAGGGATAATAGTCTGGCTTTTATTCACTATGACGGCAAGAACGCAGACCGAAAAAATTTATCTTAAACAGAGTTCCCTGCCTCAAGCTTGCCCGCGCCGGCGCCGGTGAATTGGTGAATCGCCGTTCAGAACTAGTTCTTCGGATTGCTTTGCAATTGAATCAAGACGCAAGCCGAATCTAAAAGTTGCCGGGCATTAACTTTTCGCTTGACTGGGTTTAGCGGATTTAAATCCATTGTCTTTTGCAAGCATCAATCGTTCGCTTAGGCCAATGCTTACCGCGTTCGGCGCCCTACAGAGCGTGATTTCCGGCTCAAACAATCCCGAGCGCGGTTTTTCACATTAAGTTTTCTAAAAGCGATTCTAACGCGAAAAATACTCGTTTTAAAACGTATGCTAGTTTCGCCGTTAACAAAGAGGTGCATGTGTCGCTGAAACATTTAGAAAACAAAGAGCTCGTGGAAAGTACCAAACGTGCGCTAAACATTCTTAGCAAAGCCGAGGCCAACGTGCTTCGCCACTTTCAAGAAATCGAGGGGCGTCGACTTTGGACCGGCGCTGGATCACTTTACAAATATATCGCCGCGACGTTTGGCCTTACGGCTGATCAGATTTATCCACGGTTGCAAGCGATGCGCTTGATGCGCGCGGTGCCTGAAGTAGAAAAGAAAATTGAGGAAGGTGCTTTAAGCGTGACCAATGCGCTGAAGGCTCAACAGGCCTTCACTTCCGAATCGAAAGAGCGGGTAGTTTCATTGGAAGAAAAACGCCAAGTGTTAGATACACTCTCCCATGCTTCGACCAAAGAAGCGGACCATATTTTGGCGCAGAAATATCCCGAGACCCAAAAACCGTGCGAGAAGATAAAGCCGGTAGCGCAAAATCAAAACCTAATTCAATTTTATGTTGATGACGTGACTCTTAAGCAAATCGAAGAATTGAAAGCCAAGTACTCTCACCAAATGCCGTCAGGGAAAATGGAGGATCTGATCAAGATCTTGATTCAGCACGATAACCGTCAGCCGAAACCAAGAAAACGGCTGGCGATCAAAACACGCTCCAGACATATTCCGATGGCGGTCAAACGTGAATTGGAAAAAACGAGGCATCTGGGTTGTGATCATTTGATCGACGGCAGCGGCCAGCGCTGCGGCTCTAAACATTTTCTGCAACTCGATCACATTCATGAGTATAGCCGCGGCGGAACTAACGAAGCGCATAACTTGCGTTGGATGTGCGGCTTTCACAACCGGCACCGTTTTAAAACGAGAAGCGGTGCTGCAAAAAGTGCGTCCCTGTTTCAGAGTCGGTGATCAATCTAAAGCAATCGCGGACAGCATTCAGGTTTTAAATCGGTGACTTAGAAGCCTACTTCGTATTTTGCAAAAGTTTGCGCAAAGTCGAAAAAGTCCTCTTCTGTGCAAGCGGTGAAATTTGCTCCGGCAGATCAATCTCATGCCAGTGTTTACCGTCTGAAACATGAGCATAGCGACGGCCTTGCTTGGTATGAAAGTGAAGGATTCCTTTGTTTTTATAATAGAAGCAGCCCAGCGATTTTTCTTTGAGCCCTTCAAGGGTGCGAATGTTTTCCAGAAGGGTTTTTAGATCTTTCAGATCGTTTGCTGTCGCATGTGCCATTACAACTTCCACTCCTCTTGCCACATTGTCGGTGTCTCAAATCCACCGAATGCAGCATAGTTCGTCCAGATGCCGAAATGGCTTACCTCGTGTTGGATCATGACATGAGTGTATTCGGTAAAGCCCATCTTTATTCCGAAGACATTAACCTGAAATCCCTCTAGGCCAGTGCCCTTTAGTCGGATCAGTTCCGCTTTTAGATTAGAATCTAGTTTCTCAAGCGCGGCTTGAATATCGCCTCGCGTTCCATGGCCAGAGAAATGAGAGTTTTTTTTCGAAAGATCTAAGTTGAGCGTTGAAAAGGCCCCAATATAACAGCCATACACCTTCGCCATATGGAAAAACTGTTTGCATAGTGGAGCAAACTTAGAGTGATGAGTGAAATCCCATTTGTCAGCAGGAACACAGTTAATAAATGTCGTCGTCATCTTTCGGGTGTAGTCCCATGACCGCTCAAACTCTTCTATTACCTGGATATCCTTCATACTGCCCCCC
>JBEIHA010000180.1:0-6674 GCA_040381635.1 Pseudobdellovibrionaceae bacterium | reverse complement strand
ATGCGCGTTCTTCGTTGCGGCTTCCCGGGCGGCCCATACGAAGAATTTCGCCCAAATCCGCAAGCAAAACGGCCGTTCGCGACCGGCTGGCGCCACGCATACTTTCGAAATTGTCCATAAACAGTTCTTGATTAACGTTATCTTTATGGTTGTTGAGCTCGAACAGCGCCAAGTTCGAATTTCGGTAGCTCCATGGGCTGACAAGATCTTTCGAAGACGTCGCCCACCGGGTAGTGATCAGATTGGCGATGTAGCCTTTCACTTCTTCGGGCACCACGAGAATTCTTTGTTGTCCGCGCTCTTGACCTTCAGCCAAGCGGTTCAGCAAGCGATCCAATTCGGCGAATATCGCGAACTCGTCTTTTGAGATGGGTTCTTTCGAAGCTCGCTTCACCCGGTCGCTCGCCCGGGTAGAATTCGGCGGCCACAACGTCCATGATCCGGTCAAAAACTGGGCGTTTACTTCGAAACGCTTAAATAGTCCCGCGCGTTCTTCCCGGGGGAAAGTGGCTTGAGCCTTGCGCCATTGTTCGGGAGTCGCGACCAGCACCATAGGGATTCTTCGCGCCGGGTTCGCCGAAGCTGCGCGGATGGCCTCAAGGTGGACCGGACTGCCTTCAAGACTCAGGTAAGCCAGACGACTAAACTGAAACTTAGTTCTTTCTTCGCCATTAAGTTCTTGCGCGATAGTGTTGGGATCACCGTACTCAGGTTCGGCGGTGAAGCGCGAGGAAAACAGGGGCCCGTTTTCGGTATCTGAGCGATCGTTTTCCTTTTCACCGGCGCCTTCTTCCGACTCTTTGGCCCCCGCTTCGTCCGACTTTGCTTTGCGACCTTGCTTGTCGCCCTCTTCTTGGTTGCTGGTTTCAGCTTCGTCCTCGGTGACCGAGGACCGATCAATGGTCAAAGGCGGGTCTAATTCGTCATCGGCCAGGATCTGACCAAGGTCCGCCAAGAGGATATCTTTTCGGTCTGCTTTGCGATTGATCAGATCAAGTTCTTTGCTCACGCTTTCGGGGCTCGAATTTTGGAAGGCAAAATGAAGTCCGAAACTGCGATTATCAATGCTCCATTTTTTGTCGCTCCCTTCAACGTACTGATAGAGCATATCCTTCATGATTTCGTCTTTTAGGTCAGCTTCGAGCAAAAGAACTTCGTGGCGTTTCACGTCCTGATGCTCGGTCTGCTTTTCCAACCAGCCCGAGAATTCTGGAAATAGGCTTCCCAATTCAGCTTTGTTCTTTTTGGACTTGGGCGCTTTCTTTTGCTCCCAGAATTCCTTGAAGCCCCGGTAAGCGTTGATGACCTCCTGCGGGTAATCCAGACGCCAAAAACTTCGGCCGGTGAAATAAGAAGACTCTGTATCATTAAAAATTTCGTCGTAACGAAGCACGGGCCGAAACCCAGGCCGGTTCACAAAGAGAATTTCGCTCTCGTCTCGGGTTAGTGCGCGTACTGAAAACTTTGAGTCGAAGCGATCAAGTTCGGGTTCGTTCAACCAATATGGAACTCCACCGGAGTCGAAGATAATGCGATTTTTCAGTCCCGATGGGTTGAATTCGCCCCTGTAAATCCATCTTGCATCCTTACCTGGGCTGATCGTCCAACGATCAATGCCGCCTTCATTTTTGGTCGCTATCTTGAGCGGTACGGCAAGCACGCCCGCGTTTGCGCCATCCATGTAGAGAAGCAAAGTCACTTCGTCGGCCGCTGAACGTCGGCCTTGTATGATCTGTCCACCCACGAAGTTTTGAAAGGGGATGCGCACAGACAAAGCCTTCATGGTAGAGACGCGGTGCGCTCTTGAATACGAAGCTTCGTCGCGAACATAAATCAAAAGATTGAAGCCGAATCTTTCGCTGGTGGGGCCTTGGCTCATATGAGGGATGGCTGAAACCGAGGCGCCCTTGTTGTCATCGTTGTCAATTTTCTTAGTTAGAATCAAGGGCTTCAGCTTACCCGTAGTTCCGTCAGGCTTTTTCAATAGCTGACCATTGATATGAGCCAGCATCATGTGGTCGCGATCTGACCTTAGGTCGGCGGGTGAATCATCGGTTCTCTTGAGGTAAAATCCCGTCCAAGGCGTCGTTGCGCCCTGCGGATTATATTCTCGGTAATAAAGATCGTCCGTGAGCTTTTCATTGGTCTGAAAAGTGAGGTAGATTTGTTTAGGTCCGGACCGTAAGGTGTTGACTAAGTCATAGAATGGAACAGTCGGGACCTTGTTGACGGTCTCCCGCTCTTGCTCACTGCGTTCGTTCACTTCAGAGTTCTTCATCTGCGCCTGAGATTGCGCAACTTTGCGAACCGAATCGAAGGCAAGAATCTCGGTTGAGCCTTCGGTCCAACGCCAAACGCGTTCACTGAGTTCGCGCGAATCCATGTAGGGTGTGTCAAATTTGATGACGTTGACGATATTGACCACACCGTTCGCCGTTTCGTCGACGAGAACCGCATAGGTTCCCTTATCCTTTTTGTTGCACTCGAACGAAATCAAGAGGACGTGCGAGTGAAAGCCCAACTTTTTCTCTGGTGAATGTAAGTGAATGCCCGCTTTTTTCGCGCAGCCTAGAAGATTTGGCGCACTATTAAGCTCTATGGAAATGATGGGTTTATAGCTATTGGACGAAGGGAAAACAACCCACGGACGTCCATCCACTTCCAGATAAACTAAATTTTCCTGTTCGGTGGGCGCAAAGAACTTATCAGGCGCCTTAGCGCCACGACCTACGCGCAGCAGATCGGAGATTCTGTATTTTCCCGTCTTAGGTTCAAAGCGAACTTGTCCGGAAATTGTGGGCCTCTCAGAGGGATTCGTGTGGCGAAGAAGCGTGTCGGGCACGTCAATAAAAACGCCCGACTTAGATCCAACAGGATCCATGCGCTGAACAATTCGGTAGGGTTTGTCCAGCAGGATCTTGCTGGGCAATTGTTTCATCACGACGTGACCCGCCGATAGGTCCAAAACGGGTGCTGAGAAGGGCTTGTCGGCCACTATCGGATCAGGCTGTCCAATCAGAAGTCGTGCGCTTCGCGAGCTCGACGAGATTTGTTTTGAAAGCTGCGCCAGAATTTCACGCCATCTCTTTAAGATGCGGTCATCGCCCGGCTGGTCATGGGCCAAATTAAGTAAATGAGAGCGCGACAAAACGCAGTCCGAATTATTGCAGTTCGTGCGCAGTCGCGCCAATCCGTCCTTGCCAAGAAAATCATAGTCGATGATCAATGGTGGCGTGCGTAAGGTCAGGGCATTGTCTTTCGAATTATCGGTAGTGGGTTCGACCAAAGCGGCGAACGTCACCCCGGAACCCATGGGGTTGGGCTGTTTAATCGACACCAGAATGATCTCGGCTCGCTCGTCATTGGTTTGCCCAAAGCTTTGGACAACAACATCATCGGCGTCTTTGATCGGCTGAAGAACGAAGGGTCGCATAGTCAGACCGTCCAAGACAGGTGTGTTGCCCCCGAACGACAGGAAAGACTTCTTGCTGGCCGCGCTGCTGCGATTCGAGAAGAGCACCAGGCGCTGATCGATGATCGCTAGCGCCTCCTCTCGGTCTGTCCTTGCGGTCATATCTAACTGGGCTAGAATTCCATTAAAGGATTCACTCAAGTTTGAAATTTTTCCGGGGAGAATCAATCGTGCTTCGGAGCTACGGCGGGTCAATGCGTAAATTCCCGGCGCGAGAGAGGTCTCGGTCGAAGGGCTTTCGCCCACCACCTTGTAGACGTTCTGACTCGACGCCTGACTCTTCACCATGAATGACGAATTGGCCCACGCCAAAGTGGGAAGGGCTAGGGCCCCAAAAACCACCCAACCGTAGCTACGCATTTTCATTACTGCACGGGCCTTCTGGCGAGCTGATTTTTAAGTTCAGCTTGTTGATCGCGAACAAACATCAGCGCCTGCATAAACGAGTGGCGATCGTAACCGTTGCGCGCCAAGTTCAACTCGGCGTGCTGGCCAAGCTGACGGGCATTTTCGCTCACCGCTTTTCCTTTGAAGTAACTGTGCAGTTCGGTGAGTACGCTCACGTCAAATTCCTTCAACATAAGATAGCGGGTAATCACATCGACCAAGGGCTGGTAGCGACGATCGGCAACGGTAACGTCGACGTGGAAATTCTTAAGCAGTCCCGCGCCTAACTGTTTGCCGTGCATTTCGCTGAACATAATTTCGATTTCGCGCAGTCGCTTAATGTTGATCGGCGATCTTTCACCGCCAGGGTAAAAGTGCTGGGCGTCGCGGTCTTTGTCGAGTTCCAGAAGCTCACTCTTGATCTCTTCGTACATTCTTTCAACCCGGCCCGAATCACCCGAAACGATCGCCGAAATATCTTCGGTCAACATGGGCAAAATCAATTCGGCTTTGACTCGGGCATGCAGTTGCAACCAACGGGCCTTGGCGGCGGGGCTGGACTCCTTGCCCAATTTGATTTCACTATCATCCAACATATCAATGAATACACGATCCACAATGGCCGGAGTGACCGAGGTCTTCAACGTCAGCGCTTTGTTCAAAGCTTCCTTCGTCCATTCTTCTTGATCGCGTGAAGTGATCCCGTTTTGGCCCTCTTTGAAGATCTTGTGGGCCTTCGCTAGGTCATAGGCTGTGCGCGCATCAGGCACAGTCTTACCGAGAAGAATTTTAAGGCGCTCGATTGGATCAACGAAATACTGTCTGAAGTTCGCAGCGCTCGGAAGTTCGTGCAAATGCTGTTGCAGCTTTTGTCCATCCACCTCGAGGCGAGTGGCCGCGATCGTCAAGGACAGAAGAGTCATCGCGCGCGGGGCGATCAACAAACGCGACGTGTCCGAAGGTTGAAAGTATACAGCCACGCGGCCATCCGGAGTTGGTAGCTCGCCGTGTTCGTTAGCATTGGGATAGACGACGTTCAGATCCATTGGTTTGATTTGGTCGTCGCCGTCAGCCAGGTTGCGGTAAGCGAACATCGAAGGCTTCAACATTTCGAGGGATAGTTTTTGAATGTAGGCCGGTTCGATCAACGAACGCATAGGCTTAGGCTTGGTGCGATCCAGCTGAGCGAAGGCTGCTCCTTCTTCACGCGCGGCTTCAACGCTTTCGTCATTGTCGGCAAGAACGGGTACGACGTTCAGCTGCATGGCCGGGGCACCGGCGTATTCCACGACTCCGTTTTGCGCGATTTCCAGAAAGATGTTTTTGAAACCGTTGTCTTGACGTTGGAATTCATCGGCCAGAAGACCGCCGCCTTGGCTGCGGATGATTTGCCCGCGGTAGTGATAAGATAAAGGGCTGGCCGGACCATACCAGGAAGAGAGCGCCAGGTTTTCTGAAATCAAAAGCTGGCTAAGCTCAGGGCTTTTGCCCTGAGCGCGCACGATGACTGCCGGCTGATTCAGATTGTAAGTGCGGCGAACGATTTTCACGTAGGGGCTAATCATATCGAAATACTGGCGCTCGGTCGGCGCGCCGGTGATACCCCGCGACTGCATCTCGTGGGCGACGATGTACTTGATCACTTCAGCCGTTTGCGGCGACTGCGACAAGAAGGGGATGGGCTTGTAGCCAACCAGTTTTTCAACTCCGGGAGTTCCTAAGCGCACCACTTCTTTTTGCATCGAGGGGGGAAGCAAAACGATCGGTGAATTGTTAGCCGCGAGATACTGGAGAATTGGGATTCCTAGGTCTTTTGATTTACCAAGCAGCGGGCGCAGGGCCGGTATCGCCTCGAGTCCCTTGAACTCGAAGGTCCACTGGAAAAAATCAGGATTCGACATCGCCAAGCTGGCATTGGCCGTGTCCAGGATTTTAAGAACCTGAGTTTTGCCGGTCCCTGCGGGGCCAAGAAACGTGAACATCTTCGAAGATCGCGAGCCCGATCCGCGGCTTTCTAGCCATCCGACGAAAGAGCTAAGGGCTCCGTGTTGTCCGATGATGCGAAGACCGGCAGCTTCCGACAGACCGTCGGCGAAAAGTGGGTATTCCAAAAGCTTCTCGGTGCGGTAGCTGGGGTCGCGAATCTCGCGAGGTGGGTAGCGCTTCAAAACGGCCAGATAGTTTTGCGAGGCATCCATGATGATCGATGGATGTTTTTGTACGAGCGCGCCAAGATCCTCTAAGCGATGAGATTCGCCGAAGGCCGCGAAGCTCATCATCGATGTATCCGAAGCCGTGTTTAAGAAAGTTTCGCATTCGGTAGAAATAGGAACTTCAACCCCTTTGCTATCCTTCGGTCCCGCGGCGAAAACCACCGAAGAAAGGCAAATAAGAAAAACTGGCAAGAGCTTGACGTGTCTCATGACTGGCGGACCCCTCTGTAAATGTAAGATGCGCCAAACTGCTGTGCGTCTAACGCTTGGTCAATCCGAAATCTTTTCAATGGAATACGATCGAGACTTGTCGTTCTCGATCGTCGAGGCGTGAGCTGCGCGCAGACCTGATCTTTTGGGTATGAACGTAAATCTAGGCAAAGATTACCAGCCGCGGGTCCGCGGAGTTTGGATAGACATAAAAACTTTGTATAACATCATGCGCAAGGTGAAGTGAGCCACCGAGCGCAGCTTATTTTTTTGGCGCGCGTGGATCACGTCCATCACCTTGCAGTCAGATGACTTTCACAGCTCTCAACTGCCGGTTTCGCCTCAAGCATTTCCGCTTCCACTGATCCTGCTTCAAAGAGGGGAGCGTTGGT
>JBEIHA010000179.1:0-6734 GCA_040381635.1 Pseudobdellovibrionaceae bacterium | reverse complement strand
GGTTCGGGCGACAAAAAGGGCATTCAAGCCCGCATTGCCCAAATCAAAGCGCAAATCGAAGAGACCACTTCGGACTACGACAAAGAAAAACTGAAAGAGCGCTTGGCTAAATTGGCCGGCGGCGTAGCGGTTGTTCATGTCGGTGCTCCCTCGGAAGTCGAAATGAAAGAGAAAAAGGCCCGCGTAGAAGATGCCTTGAATGCAACTCGCGCCGCCGTTGAAGAAGGAATCGTAGCTGGTGGCGGTACCGCTATCTTGCGCGCTTCCCGCGTTCTCGAAACTTTGAAAGTGGGCAGCGACGAACAACGCGCCGGCATCCGCATCATTCAGCGCGCGTGTGAAGAACCAATCCGTCAGATTGCCGCTAACGCGGGTCTAGATGGCGCGATCGTTTTGGACCGCGTATTGGCCGAGAAAAGCCCGGCTTGGGGCTTCAACGCCTTGACCGAAGAGTATGTCGACCTGTTGAAAGATGGCGTCATCGATCCCGTAAAAGTGGTTCGTTGCGCTCTCGAAAACGCGGCTTCCGTAGCTTCGTTGATGCTGACGACCGAAACCATGATCGCCGAAGCTCCTAAGAAGGACAGCGGCGGTGGTGGCGGCGGCGGCGGTCATCCGGGAATGGGTGGCATGGGCGGAATGGGCGGCATGGACGGGATGATGTAAATTACTTCGCGCACGAAGTGCGCGAAGCTAAAATACGTTGCTCGTCTGCAACCACAAGTTCAAAAAAACCCGAACTCAAAAAGTTCGGGTTTTTTATTATCCATGTTCTAGAAAGCGATTTTACTGGGCACTGGCGACTTCACGCGAAGTCTGGACCTTCTCGAGCTTGGCGTAAAAGCCGATGTAGTGGGCCAAAACTTTGCCCGAGTAAATGTAGGGTTCAACGTTGTTCTTCACTAATCGTCTGACGTTGGTCGAACCCATGTTGTAGGCAGCGACGTAACGGTTACCGTTGTTCTTAAAGCTTTTACGTAGCTGAGCAAAATAAGTCGCGCCGAGGCGAATGTTCATCGCGGGATCTTCCAAATCGATGTTTTCGGAATCCACGCCCGCTTGCGGAGCAATCCACGCCGCTGTCTTCGGTAAGATCTGCATCAGGCCAATTTCGCCGTGGCGACCGCGTGCCTTCAAATTGAATTGGCTTTCGGTTTTGATAACCGCCAACAAGAATAAGGGATCCATGCCGTGATGATTGGCCTCGACGATGACGGCTCGGGCGATCTCAAATGCTTTTTCTTGCGAGGAACTAGGAAGCGAAGCTTTAACAAGATTCAAGATATAAGGGCGCTGATCCTCGACGGAATCGTTCAAAAGCAAAGAAGCCTGTTCGGTGCGGGGAAACAATTCCAACGCGTGTTCGAGCTGTCCGCTGCTTTGAACGGGCGGCAACTCCTGAGGTGCATCGGTGACATTCGCGATCTTCGTTTTCACGCCCGCCGTAAGCAGGGCTACTAAGGCCACCACCGCAATCACATGATATTTGTATCGTTTTAAGTAGTTCATACTCCCTAGTAGAGCAACCCCGGGCCCAACCTGTAAGTATATGAAACTATTGAATTATTATAATGAGGCGAGGGTATATACGACCTGAGGTGTCGAGTTCCCTAACACCCGTCAACGTATGGATAGACATATCAAGTGAAGACTTATCCCGGAATGATACGCCGTAAACTAGATGCGTTTAAAGCGTTTTTAGAACATCAGGTAAAGGCCGCCAGATAGCGTAGTGAAGCGCTGAGAAGAGCTAGTCGCGCTATTATCTCGCGTACCGGTGCCGCCAAACGTCGCTGAATACATTTCGAAATCCAGATTCACTTGGGCCTTTAGCCGTTCACCCAACTTCTTGAATCCGAATAAACCAAATTGCACGATCTGCCCTTTGGAACTGCCGCCCGAAGTGGCCGGCGATTCTTTCAACGAAGGATTCAATACGATGGCGAATTCACCGCCCACGCCATATTCCCCGCCGGAGGAAATCGGCGCGGCACCGTTTACTCCAAGTTTAAAGCCAGTGAACTGCTGGGTGAGGAATGAATCCGGATTCGCGTCGTCAGTAAATAGCTTATGACTTAAAAATCCTAAGTGGGGTTCGGCGTAAGGCGACCAGCCATACGGACCGAAGCGTAAGCGATATCCGACGCCCGCTTCATAATACGAATAGGACTGATTAAGCTCGGACGGCGTAGAGCCCGGTCGCGGATTCTCTACCGTGACGATCCCTTGCTTCAGACGAGCACGAAAGGTCCATTCGGGCGTTACCCATAGTTCGCCTTCGATCAGAACTCCCGGTGAAAAGCTGTTTTTGGCTTCTAAGCCCCCAACCCCAGCCACCTGAGTGCCTTCGGTCACTTGCGATAGACCGAAGCGAGCGCCCACTTGACCAAACGTCGCCGGATTTTGCGGCTGCCACGCACGTGCATCTTTGCCGAAGGCAATCGCGCTGTCCTCGCGATTTTCCAAGGCCTCTTCTGGAGAAGGCTCAAGCGACAAAGAGTCCTTACCTGAATACGTCACGAAATCAAGAGGGCCGACCTTGCTGCCTTTTTGAATGGCCCCACGTTCTTTCTCGCTGACCACGACGGCAAAGCTTAGGGTTTCGTCGACCTTGAGCACCTTAACTTTACCGAAAATCTCTTTTTCAGTGCGCACCAAAAAATTAAACTTTGGATGACGATGCGCCTTGATCAACTGAATTACACTCAGCATCTGATTGGTCTGGATTCCGTCCTTTGCCCCCAGATTCAGCGTCACTCGGTTGGCTTCGCGACTGAGCACTCGGCCAGAATAAGGAAGACGAGAAACAATTTCGGTCAGCAAGCGCTGCATTTGCTCTTTTAGATCGTTGATATTGAACTGCTTATAGTCTTTCAAGATGGCTTGCGAAAGAAGTTTTCCGTCTTTGCTTAAGAACATGCTCAAGTGAATGATCACGCCGTTCGGACCCTTTGTGATTCGTGCGGCGAAAAAAGCTTCGGCGCCCATACCCTGACTAACTTGCATGGCTTTATCCGGCGAAGCTTCAAGCTCTTCGGGCGACAGAATCATTCCAGAATTATTCGCCGGTACAAAATCCCAGCGATGCATCTGGTCCACAAGCTGAGTGAAGTGCGCCTCCAAAGGACGGGCGTAGATGCCTTGCAAATTATCGGTGAAAGGAAGTAGCGACACCTTTTCAATCGACAGCAGGTTGTCGGTTTCACTGTGATAGGTCGTTTTATCCACTGCTGATGGCGACTGGGCAAAGGTCCTGTATCCCATGGATACAAGGACCATTGACAGAACGGCCAATTTAAAAAATCGTCGAAGGAGTAGACAAGACAATGATAAATCTCCCTTTTTCATTCTGAATGCGGCGATGCATTTAGGTCAATTGGCATAAAGTCTGGCCAGCCAAAAGCCGAATAACAACTCGTGATGAATCGTGGAATTCTGGCTCTAAGTCCATTACTTATCTTCGCCTTCAGCGCCTTCGCGCAGCTGGATTCGTCCAGCGCGGTCCTGTTGCGGTCCAGTGGCAAAACACCGGCCAGGCCCAATTTGGATTCTTCACGCTACAAAATACGGGCGCCCGAGTCGCGTCGTGATGATGATGAGATCGGCGAAAAGCCGGGCACGGTGATCCCGACTCCGGTAGGAAGCGCGCGAAAAATCAAGCCTTCGCCAACCGCCACCTCTGAGGTCACGGTCGGACCGGCGAGTCCCGCCGAGGCCTCGATCCCTGCCCCAGTGCCTCCCGAAAAAGTAGTCGTTGAAACTCTACCGGTTGTCCCCGCCGCAACACCCACGCCGGCAGAAGAAGTACCCTTGCCGCCCCCACCAGTAACGCAGCAAGTGCGCGATCTTGTTGCTGGAACGGAAGAAGATATTAATGAAGCGAAAACTTCCATTCATCCTCAGGATCCGCGCCGGAACGTCGTCGAAATTCAAATCGCACCCGCCTACTATTACAACGGATCGCAAAGCAGCTATTCATTTCGAGACTACAGTTCGCATGGACCGGGGCTAGGATTAGGAATGAATCTTTGGTTTACCCCCTTTTTCGGATTGCAGTCGCGCTACTTCGCGAGCGTTTCGGGCAGCGTACGTAGCGGCGGCACGAATATGGTGCCGACGGACATTACCTCTTTTGAAGGCGGCATCCGCTTCAGAAAACACTTTGGTTACACGCGCAAGGCCGCCCACTTGAATTGGGGTATCGATTACCACGACGAAGCGAACAAGATTGGAAAAGAAGCCACGCAAATCACGGGCCGCAAGTCTTCCGGATTGAACGTGTCGATGGAGGCCGTTATTCCCTCGGCCGTGAACTATGCACACACCGTACAAATCGATATTCGCCCGCGAATGAAACACGAGGAAGTGACTGCCGGTTCCTTGGCTAAGTCGGGCACGAAGGCCGAATCCAACGCCGTGGGCGTGGGACTGGGCGGCCAATGGAATTTAGATCGGCGCAATCAAGTCTTTTGGAAGGGCCAGTATTCCGTTGAGAGAAATTTATTTAAAGGTAACGCCAGTCAAGTGGATCCTTCAAACGGGCAAACGCCCGATGGCGTCAGCGTGACCAATAGTCTAATGATGTTTTATTTAGGATTTAAGTGGGGTTCTTAGCCACGTACTTCGAGTTCATAAAAAACATCAAGCGCTGTGCGCGGCGACCCTTCTTCCATTTGCGCAATATAAAGTAAAAAGCGACGCCGATCACAACGACCACCAACAACGAAAGTTGAATTCGTTGCGCAATCTGTAAGGCCTTATCCAAATTTTCGCCTACCCAAAATCCGAAATACACCCAAGCGGGAACACTGATTAGGGCCGCAAAACCATCGAGTCCATAAAACACGATCGGTCGTACCCCCATAATTCCGGCGGTCAGAAAAATCGGCGAACGAAGGCCCGGAAGAAAGCGAGCCGTGAAACAAATAAAATGAGAATTGCGGATCACTTTTCGTTCGGCCATGGCAATTCGACGAGGCGTCATGATTGTACGAAGCACCGGCAACTGGAAGGCCTTGCGACCATAAACCCGACCAATGTTATAGAGAATCGCATCCCCGACCATCACACCAAAAAATCCAGCGACCATCGCGCCCCATAAAGAAATCGACTTCACCGAAGCCAGCATTCCCGCGGCGATGAGCGTGATGTCTTCCGGCAAAGGAACACCAAGACCACAGATCAACAAAAGCCCGACGATAGCCGAGTACGCGGTCACGCCGTCGAGCTGAGACAAAGTTGAGATGATCGTTTCTTTGATGGAAGTCATTCTAGACCGCTTAGAAACCCTTTGGGGATGAGGTTCCCGGGGACTATAATACACAGTATGGGAATAAGACTAGTTATAGTGGATGACGCCCCGTTTATCCGAGAGGTGCTAAAGAGCATTTTCGCGAAGACGGAAATTGAAGTCGTCGCCGAAGCGGTCGACGGAGAAGAAGCAATCGAGATTGTGGCGCGTGAAAAACCGCACGTGGTGCTGATGGACATCGTGATGCCACGTAAAAGCGGCATCGAAGCGGCGGCTGCGATCAACAAAGATTTTCCCTCGATAAAAATAATTGCGTGTTCGACGGTGGATCAAAACAGCATGGTTATGCGCGCGATCGAGGCTGGCTGCTGTAACTACATCACCAAGCCATTCAAGACCGAGGACGTTCTGAAAGCCGTGCGCAGCGCTGCCGTTTTAAACTCTAAGGAGGTTGGGATATGATGGATTTTTTGTTTTTTGTGAAGACATTCTTTCTTACAATCGCCCTCGTGCTATTCATGCAAATTCAAGTGGGTTCGGCAAGCATCGAGAATCACGCGATGAGTTTTGTTCAAAGTTCGTACGTGGTTGGACCGTTGAATACGGTAGCGAAGGGTGCCGCGAAAATGATTCGCGACGTGACCCATACCATTTCGGCTGAAGTGAAAAAGAACACCAAGAAAAATAAAATGGATGAAGTAGGAACCTCATCATCATCCAATTCAGATTACGACGGTCAAGACTAGGTATCGGTACTAGGGGTCGTCGACGGAGCCTTCTTCTTTTCCTGTTCTTTTTCCGGTTTAATCGATCTCCATACAAGGTTAACCTTGGCACGCTGGACGTCAGCACTTAGCCCGGTCCATGCTTGGTTTTTAGGACTTTTAGTACAATTCGGAAATACCTCGCCTGTACTGCCGTGTGCGCTCATTCCTATAAGCATCGTCGCGAATATTAAGGATTTTGCTAACTTCATGGGACTCTCCTCTTTAAAAGAACTCTTACACACAGACACTAAAGCTAGGACCGTGCCGCGGTCAGATCGATTTCCGCATAGGTGGGGGAGAGAGAGTGTCGAAATAAATGACAGGTGTTAGCCGCCTACGGCTGTCTCATAATGAGACAGTCGCGGGGGAGGATTGAATTAACGAGTCGCCTCAGAAGCCAAGGGAGGAGGAGCGCCGGAAGCGCTAGGGTCCATAATCCAGTCTACGATTCTACGTGCGTCAGCCCGATTCTCGTTAATTCCTCTATCTACGATCGGCGTCAAGCAATCCTTGCAAAGGCCCGCGGCGGCCACGCCCGCATCCGTCTGTTCATCCCTCACGGGCTCGTCGGCCGAAGAGCTTAAAGGCGAAATTAGGATCATCGCCGAAAGAACTATCGTTAACTTCATGCTTACTCCTGTCATCATAAAGGTGTCTCTGCGGTAGCGGGCGCGATGATGTCGAGCAAGTTGTTGAAGATGCTGGCGACCTGTACG
>JBEIHA010000178.1:0-6767 GCA_040381635.1 Pseudobdellovibrionaceae bacterium | reverse complement strand
GGCGATGCCTTCGTTTTCGTACTTCTTGCCCACCATAAAACCAGTGATGTTTTGCAAGAAGACTAAGGGAATATTTCTTTGGTCACACAGTTCAACAAAATGCGCAGTCTTCAAAGCGCTTTCACTGAACAGCACGCCATTGTTTGCGACGATGCCGACAGGATAGCCGAAAACATGCGCGAAGCCAGTGACGATGGTTGTTCCGTAATTGGCCTTGAATTCGTGGAAGCGCGACCCGTCCACCAAACGCGCAATCACTTCGCGCACGTCGTAAGGCACTTTGGAATCTTTGGGAATAATTCCGTACAATTCTTCGCTCGCATACAAGGGTTCTTCGGGTTTTTCGAAAGAGTAAGGCGCGAAGCGCTTCACCGGGACATTCGCTAAAATGTCGCGCGCAATCGCCAGGGCTTCGCCACCGTCTTCGGCGTAGTGGTCGGTGACACCGCTGATTTCACAATGGACTTCGGCGCCGCCGAGTTCTTGAGCGCTGACCTCTTCACCGGTGGCGGCTTTCACCAAAGGCGGGCCGCCCAGAAAAATGGTGCCGTTGCCTTTGACAATGACATTTTCGTCGCTCATTGCGGGTACGTAAGCTCCACCCGCGGTGCAGCTGCCCATCACGACCGATACTTGAGGAATTCCCGAAGCGCTCAAGCGCGCTTGGTTATAGAAAATTCGTCCGAAGTGATCGCGATCGGGAAAGACTTCGCTTTGCAAAGGCAGAAACGCGCCGCCGCTGTCCACTAAGTACACACAGGGCAAACCGTTCTCAAAAGCGATCTCTTGCGCGCGCAAATGCTTTTTTACGGTCAACGGATAGTAAGTGCCGCCTTTGACGGTGGCATCATTGGCGACAATCACGCATTCACGGCCGCTGACCACCCCGAGCCCTGAAACCATCCCCGCACCCGGCGCATCATCGCCGTACACGCCGTTAGCGGCCAATGCCGAGAATTCCATAAACTCGGTTCCGGGATCGACCAATCCGGCGATGCGTTCGCGCGCCGTCATCTTGCCACGAGCCTTGTGCTTGGCGGTGGCTTCTTCGCCACCGCCCAAAGCGGATTGCTTGAGCCGGTTTTTCAAACCGGTGACAAGTTCTTGCATAGCGAATTTATTGCTGGCGTACGTGGGGCTGCCGGTGGAAATGCGTGTCTCTAAGATGGCCATCCCGAAAAGTTATTATGCAGGCAAGAATTTCTCAAGCTCAAAGGCCGCGCGGATCGTGAACAGGCCGCAGGATCTGCCGTCGGCCAGCCGGGCTTGCACCGCGAACTCGGCAGACGCCTGACCTTCACGTGCGAGATTCAAACGGACAAGTTCCCACTCCTCGAAGGGAATTGAAAACTGGAAGTCCACAGACTGATCCACAGCGTGGTGTGTCTCGAATGATGAGGCCGTCAGACGGTAGCGAAAGGGGAACTCTTGACGCAAGCGAAGCAGGACCAAGCGGACCGAGAGCTCCGCGCCGAGGGACAAATGCCCCATGCTGATTTCGTTATCCACGCTGTTGCGGAAAGTCTTCGGCAATTGCACCCAAACTTGGCGCTCGCTCCATTCTTTAATAGCGAGTCCCGAATACCAAAAAGGCCATTCGCTCGCGCGTGTGGCGATCTGACGCGAGAGCCAAGGGCTGAACTTCTGCACCTGTTCGACCACTCCCAGGAACCTCTGCCAGCCTATGATTTTGTTGTGCCGCATCTGATTCTCCGCTAACCTTTGTTTGTCTATTGCATATCAGATTTGGAGCCTTGAATGAAGGTCGTTAGTGTTTTGATTTTTACAGCGGCCCTGATTGGGTCATGGGTCATGGTTCATGCCAAAAAGCCGGTCAGCGAAAGCGTGCATATTGGCATCCAGAACGATCTCCGCAATATCATCACCGAATACGTGCAGAAGAACCTGCCTGAGAGCAAAAACCTAAGATTCGAAAAAATGTGGACCGAGACCCTGCAAAAAGACCGCGTCAAAGCCAACTTCGTTTACACGTTCGAAGACAGCAGCCAAGGTGGCGAGCCCGCTTTGGTGCAAATCCACGGTTCGGCGCTATTAAACAAAGTCGAAGAAACTCCCGAAATGGCCACCTGGAGCTTCGACCAACTGCAGATTCTTGACAACAAAGTGCAATTTTCTGAACCCATCCAAATCACAGCCGGTGCCGGCGAGCTTGAAAATTCAACGCCCGAAGACAGCGCCGGTCCCGAAAAAAGCGAAGGCAGTCCTTGACCACCGTTAGTCCAGCGGATCGTTACGTAGTTTTGGACGAAGAAGGCTATTTCTCGTTCGATGGGAAACGGGTAAACGAAGACACCCTCGGCCGCGCCATGATCGAAAACATGAAATTGGATACGGATGGACGCCTCACCACCACGCTCAACGACAACGATGCTTTCGTTGAGTATTTTGACGCCCCTTTGCTCGGACGCCACGTTCGCTTGGTGGACAAGCAATGCGGTGAACTGGATTTGTCTTATGGCGCTACCGCGCGCTTCGCTTTTTCATCATTGAGCCTGGACGAATGGGATCGCATTCACGGGGTCACGGAAACCTTAGGAAAGACTAAAAAAGAAATCCCTTTCGTTTTCACCCGCCATGGCCAGGTCGAGTTTTTCGAAATTTTAGAAAGTTTTGACGACGAATCGATCACGATCTCAGGGACCCGCTTTGAGCTTCCGTCTTGGCTGACTCCCTGTGAAGAAAGCGAACAGCCCGGTTTTTGGAGCGACCATTACAAGGCCGGCACGACCGATTGGGACATGGGCGGCGCTCACTCGGCCCTCCCGGTGATATTGCCGCAATTAAAAATTCCAAAATCGCGCGTTTTGGTTTTAGGCGCAGGCTTAGGTCACGACGCCGCTTACTTGGCGAAGCTTGGCCACTTAGTGACCGCGGTGGACTTTAGCGAAGAAGCCGTGAACAGAGCCAAAGAAAAATACGGCGGCACCGAAAATCTGAATTTTGTGCGCGCCGATGCATTTAATCTTCCCGAAAAGTGGACGGGCGAATTCGACATGGTTTTTGAGCACACCTGTTTCTGCGCCATCTCTCCCGAGAAGCGAAATCAGTTGATCAAAGTTTGGCGACAGGTCCTGCAGCCCGGCGGACATTTGCTGGGTGTTTTCTTCGTTAGCGAAAAGCGCCAAGGTCCGCCCATCGGCGGTAGTGAATGGGAATTGCGCCAGCGCTTTAAGACCAATTTTAATTTCCTGTATTGGACCCGCTGGCGTTTGTCGGTGGATCGCCGCAAAGGCCAAGAACTGATTGTCTACGCCCGCAAAAAAGAGCTTTAACGATGAGACATTAACTTCACACTGGCCGGGGAGCGCGCAGGCGCCATGGCCATCGCCGCAATCGCGCGCGCGGGCTTGGACTTCGGCCCGATCACAATTTTTTCAACCACATCCAAATTTCGTTTCAAATTGCGGCCCAGGGCCGGGGACTTTCGCGTGATATGTTCGCAGTTGTCTGCCTTTTGCCGCACCACTTGCGCCCGCGCTAGGCGCCCCTCGGTCAAAGAGGCCAACATCGATTCCGCGGTCTCGTGAATTTTGTATTCTAGATTCGGCAATAGACCTTCTGCGCGGCGAGGAGCCACGAACTTGTAATCCGAATCCTTTTTGCCCAACGGTGGTCGCTGAGCGGCAAAGTCAAAAACTCGGGAGCGCGTGACGGGATCGTGCAAAAAGCCTAAGAAAAACTCGTTCGGCTGACTGGAATTATGGCTGGGAATCTTGAAGCGTACGCGGTTCAGCCCCACTTGATATAGGGGAATTGCGAAGGTTCCGTTGCCGGCGCTGACGATCAAAAGTTGGCTGTTGTCATTCGCTTCGATGCTAGTGAAAACCAAACCATCGGCAGAAAAAACAGGCCCAGGCTGTTCCTGTGGATAAAGCATCGTGGCCACACTTTTGGCACACTCATAAGAAAGAAGCTCTTCCATCGAAGTTGGCCTGTGCTTAGGATCCGGCAAGGATTGCGCGACAATTAAAGTGCTGCCGAAAAACATCTGAAGGATCTGGTTCCAAAGCATGGGGTCTGAGGCCTTTCGTTCCCACCCAGTTCTATCCCCCCCCCCCCCCGCGCACATCCATTACAAAATAGCGGCCACATCAAGGCGCAAAAAAAAGGCCCCTCGCCCCCAAACCTGTCCAAACCCTGAAGACCCGTCAAAGAACTGGCCGGTGGGAGGCGCGCCGTACCCGGCCGAATGTAAAATAGTGAGGCGAGCCGCTCCCCGCCGAACCAAAAAAGAGAGGCCCAGGTTGCCCTGGGCCTCACAAATCACCGTTGGATTTCCGTAAGCCGGATTCTGTCTGAACCCGTGAACCGATGTGTTTCACGCGATTGAGGTGGTCATTCCTCTGGGATACGGTTTTCACCGCACCTCTTGCAATCAACCCGGTAACCTCACTGCAGGCGGCAGTTAGCCCCTATTGCTAGGAACGCGTTACCCTATTTGATCTTGCTCCGCGCAGAGTTTGGCTGTTTTCACTCCGGCGGCTCCCCTGAATTCTCCCGTTCCCGAATTCTGGATCGTAGCCCCGGACATTCTCTCTGTTCCACTGTTCCGTCCGCCTTGGCCTTACGGCTTTGACGGAGAGGGACGTTATCCCTTGCGCTGCCTTATGGAGTCCGGACTTTCCTCGCGCCTAAGCTCGAAGCTTCGGCGCGCGATCACCCTGAAATCCATCCGCGTTCTAGCATGTTGGTGGGCGCATTGACAGCCACTTGGGTCTTTTTTAAAAAAAATCATGGCCAACAGTTATGCACTTTCAGCTTGGTTCTTTACTCGCTTGATTGCCTTGATCTATTGCGTGGCCTTCGTGTCCGTGGCCGTTCAGGCGCGTGGGCTTTGGGGTTCGAAGGGAGTGCTTCCGATCTCGGCTTACCTTCAAGCGGTAGAGATGCAGACCGACACCCATCGCTACTGGCAGCTGCCTTCGCTCTTCTGGATTGGAAGCTCGGATTCGTTTATCGTTGCGGCCGCTTGGGTGGGGGCCTCCTGCGCTTTGCTGGCCTTTTTAGGATTCGCGCAAGGCTGGATGTTCTTGGCCTGTTTCGCGCTTTATCTTTCTTACGTGACCACGGGACAAGACTTTATGTCTTTCCAGTGGGACTCACTGCTTTTGGAGGTCGGCTTTCTTACGCTCTTCGCTGTTCCGTGGGCCTTGCGGGCTGATTTTTTCACCGCGCACGAACCGCACTGGGGTGTCCGCGCGATGTTCTACTTCGTGCTCTTTAAATTGATGTTTCTTTCGGGCGCGGTAAAATTGTTAAGCGGAGACACCTCGTGGCGCGATCTTACGGCGATGGGCTATCACTATTGGACGCAGCCCCTACCCAATCCTGTTTCGCCCTTTATGCATGCACTACCGATGTGGTTTCATAAATTCGAAACCGTGATGACCTTTGTGATCGAACTTTTTTTGCCTTTTCTTATTTTGTTTCCGCGCACGCGCGCTTGGGCGGCGGTCGGTTTTATTCTGCTGTCGTTGCTGATTTTTTTGACGGGGAACTACACTTTTTTCAACATCCTGACGCTGGCCTTGTGCGTTTGGCTGATTCCTGATTTGTGGTGGGAAAAACTGGTCGACCTTCTGCCCTTTCGCCTTAGCGAAGGTCCCGGCGTGATGTTCTCTACCCCCGTTTCAAGTGCTGCGATGGTGGTTCTTGCCCTGTTCTCGCTTTACTGGTGCACACGTTTTTGGCTGGGCGAATCTGTGAATCAGAAATTATGGCCCGTTGTTAACGCGGTTCAATCGCTTCGTATCTCAAACCCCTACGGTCTGTTCGCGACCATGACCAAAACGCGGCCCGAAATAATTTTCGAAGGCAGCCATGACGGATCGGCGTGGCGTGAATACGATTTTATCTACAAACCGGGAAATCTCTATCACACGCCGCCCGTAGTGGCCCCTCACCAACCGCGCTTGGATTGGCAAATGTGGTTCGCGGCTCTAGGCACTTTCAAGCAAAACTACTGGGTGCAAAACCTGATGGTCCGCATGCTCGAAAATTCCCCCGATGTGATGCCGTTTTTCTCGCTGAACCCCTTCGAAGACAAGCCCCCCCTTTACTTGCGCGCCCGCCTGTATAACTACGAGTTCACTTCACCTTCCGAAATCACCGGCGAGGGCAAATGGTGGCGGCGCGAACTGATTGGCGACTATTCCCCCGTTTTAAAGCGCCCGCAATAGCAGCCCGCGATGCGAATTGACCACAGACCCCGCCCATCGCATATACTCTGGCTGCATATCCAGAGGGGCGTTAGCTTAGTTGGTTAAAGCAGACGGCTCATAACCGTCGGATCCCAGGTTCGAGTCCTGGACGCCCTACCAAATTTCTTCTGACGAAGGATTTGGTTCCCTTAATGTAAAGAAACTAAAATCAAAACAAGCAGTTAGTAACAATTGAGTCCGTAATTCTGACAGCTATCGATTATGCAAACTCACAGAGGGAAATTTCTGGGTTTGTTGCTTGTGTGTCGTGTCTTCTGTCGTTAGTGCGATTTTTGTAGTTGGTCGGCTAACGACAGCTTTTTCCTTCAGCGCGAAAAGCGGTTTAAGCGGGAAAAGTTATTGCGTGTACTAATAGTTACGGCGTCGGAGCCTTATTGGCGTCAATATATTCTTTAAGGTCAGAATAATAGTTCCACGACTTAGTTTTTACTTCCGATCTGCTCAGCAACTTTTTCCACTTCATAAGAATTTCCGGACTGGGATCAATAATGGTTATCGACTTGAGATTTTTGTTTTCGAAGCTCC
>JBEIHA010000177.1:0-6790 GCA_040381635.1 Pseudobdellovibrionaceae bacterium | reverse complement strand
ATCGGTGCCAAAGCCTTTTCCACGGCGACATCTTGTCCAATTTGATTGTTCAAGTAGGGCTGAAGGGAATCCGAATTAATTTTATTGAAGACGGGCGCCATGATAAAGAACGTGAGGAATAAAGCTAAACCAACCAATAATTGATTGGGTGGCATCTGTGCCGTTCCCAGAGCCTGACGCATAAAGCTTAAAACAATGATGATGCGGGTAAATGCCGTCATCATAATCAAAATGGCCGGTGCTAAAGTCAGCACGGTCAGCATCATTATGATTTTGATGGTTCCAACAACCTCTTGCGGGTTATCCGTGTTTTTGAATCCCAGCGAAACATTAGGTAGCGTGACTTGTGCGTGAGCACTAACGGCGCCCGTAAGTAACAATCCGAATAAGCTAATTAGGATCCAACGAGTGCGGGTCATCTCTTACCTCTAAGCTCTGGGGGAAAGTGCCGAACGGACGTCTTCGATCGAAAACTCATCTTCCAAAAATCCATTGAAGTCTTTGCCCGCGACATGTTCGAGTTCGTCGTCAATAAGTGTCACGGCCTTCAACATATTGATATTTTGCTCGGTAATTCCAACAAGCATGGTTTCGCCTGCGACGCGAATCAGTCCGATGCTTTTGCGCGGGCCCAGGTGCAATTGATGCATCAACTCGATGCGCGCCTTCTGTCCACCCTTGTCTTTTTTGCGGGCGTAGCGCTTGCTTACGTAAATTCCGATCGCCGCAGTCACGGCGATGACGGCCAGCGAAGCCATCATTCGCCAGATGGAATTGCCTTTTTCGTCTGCCGTGGTCTTACCCGTAAGGATGACCGGGATTTCCGACTCCTTTAATTCGGCAACCGATTTCGCTCCAACTTTCGCATCGGTATTGGCTTCCGCCACCGACGTGGACTTTGCGGCAAGGGCCGCTTTTTCCATCGACTCGTCACCCGCGCCGGTTTCGGCGATGAGTTGTTCGGCGGCGGCCACCAGCGCCTCGTCGGATTTGTCTTCCGCCCGCGGAGCCGCGGCGTTCGCTTGAAGGCAAAGCAATGCACTTAAGATCACGATCGTGAACTTCATATTTCCATATCCCCTTGAGACTCAGTTATTTGTTGTTCAGCTGCTCAACGCGTTCGCTGGGCGAGATAATGTCCGTCAAACGAACACCGAATTTCTCGTTCACCACGACCGCCTCACCTCGGGCCACCAGCTTGTCATTGACGAGAACCTCCATAGGTTCGCCAGCCAACTTGCTGAGTTCAATGACGCTGCCCTGACCCAGGTTCAGCAAATCATTGACCACCATTTTGGTGCGTCCGAGCTCAACGGCCACTCTCAACGGAATGTCGAGAATTAAGTTGAGGTTGCGGTGACTGGTATCCGGGATACCGGCCATTTTCGCTTCTTTATCTTTGCCCGCTGGACCAGAATCTGCTTCTGCTTCCAATGCGGCGAGATTGCTTTTGTCGTCAGCCATTTTGTGGCTCCTTCTTTTACGCTGATACTATTTTTCAATGGGCCGGGTAACTTGAACAGCCACCGACCCATGGTGAATGCCGTAATAACCTTTAAACTTAGGAACACCTTCGACTAACACATCAAACTCCCCAGTCGTGTCCTGATCCAGCGGGATCACGTCGCCCACTTTCAGGCCCATCAAATCATTCAATGTGATTTGGCTTTCGCCCAAATTCACATTGACGTTCACATCGGTCTCGATCAACTGGCTGCGGATGATCGCGGTCCACATCTTTTTATCTGTCTGATCACTCTCCACCTGAAAGCCGGTGGCCAATTTTTGTTTGATGGGCTCGATCGTCGCGTAAGGTATGACCAAGGTGATTGTACCGTTCGCATTTTCCAACTCCACGTCAAAGGTGGAAGCGATAACGATATCGGTCGGAGGAACGATACCTACGAACTGGGGATTGATTTCGGTGCGCACAAAAGAAGCGTCAATCTTTTCAACAGAAGCCCATGCGTTTTCCAGATCTTCGATCGCCAAATCCACAACCTTACGAACGATCGAAAGTTCGATCGGCGTGAAGTCCTTGCCTTCGATCTTTGTATAAGGACGGTCGGCACCGCCAAAAAAGTTATCGACCAATGCATAGGCTAGCTTTGATTCGATAACGAATAGGGCCGAACCGCGCAGGGCATTGAAGCGCAGAACGCTCATGCATGTGGGCATCGGCAGCGTATTGATGAATTCGCCGAACTTCAAAAAGTCGGTCGAGGCGTGGGTCAAGGTCGCAATCTTGCGCAAGGCGTTCGAAAGCGATATGCGGAAAGAACGCATGAATTTCTCGTAGATAACGTCGAGCTGGGGCAATCGACCCCGGATTATTCGATCCTGCGATGTCAAATCGTAAACAACGACGACCCTATCGTCACCGGGTAGGCCGGTGCCTTGGTTCTCGCCAGAACCAACCTCTCCTTCGGATACCGCGGCGAGGAGGGCGTCAACTTCGGATTGTGATAAAACCTGACTCATTCGCTCGTCCCTTTAAACGCGATCCCAAGCTTGGGATCGCGAATATTTAATTTAGAATAAATTCCGTAAAATAAACTTTAGTGATCTGGCCTTTGGTCAAAAATAAATTGATCTGGTTTTTGATCTCTTCGCGAAGAGCGTCTTTACCCTCTTTGGTCGAAATCTCCGCGAAGGTCTTGGAAGAGGCGATGATGATGATGTAATCGCGAATCTTCGGCTTGATCTTCTCGACTTCTTCCTGGACCTCGGCATTGGTGACTTCAAGTTCCATGTTGATCTTCACCAGTTTGCGACCGCGCGAGCCGGAAACGTTGACTAAGAAAGTTTCCAAAGGCACGAGTTTGCCGATGAATTCCTTGGACTGTTCTTCGGCGACAGACTTATCGTGTTCACCTTTAATGACGTCATCGATACCAGGCTGGGCTTCTTTTTTCTTTTGTCCCAAATAAAGCATCACGCCAACGCCGATGACCACGGCCATATTGATGACCGCAAGAAGGATAAATAATGTCGGCTTACCGCCTGGCGAGCCGCCGCCCGCGGGTGATGGTGCTGCTGCTGGTGATGCATTTGCTTCGGCCACGTCTGGTCCCCTTGTATCCGAAAAAGTGAGAGTACACACCGTTCAATGAGCAAGCTGAGTGCCAACAAGACTTTGGAGCAAGTCAAAGTGATTTTGACGAGACTTAGATTTGGGTTTCAGACCTTTTTTCGTCTTTATGGATTTTTTTGCCTAGATCTGGACCGACAAAAGCAACTGAGCCGCCGAAGAATTTTGACAGGACTTACGCTGGTTTCGATAATAGTCGAGTGCACCGAATACGATTGCTCCTATGTTCGTACGTCCTGCCCGGCCTCGCCGTTTATTTGGTTTATGCCGGCTTTGTTTATTTCTCGAGACTCGAGGTTTTTGGTCGAGTCTACGCCAATCAATACTTTCGTAGAGATTTTCTGGACAATAACCTGCGCTTTCGCCTGAGGGATCCCGACTTGGTAATCCTAGGTGAATCCGGCGCGAAAGTGGGCTTTGACCCTCGCCTTATGGACGAGCCATTCACGATCAATCTCTCCATCCTCTACGGAAATTCTCTTTCCCACTACCAGACTATGGTTTCATACCTTGAGAGGCGTAAAGCTCCGCCTTGCATTGCTTTGCTTTCACAATACGAATGGAAGCGCAGCTACTTCAATTTTTTTGGAAATCTCGTTAAACAAGGAGCGTTTACAACGACGGATATGCTTCGAATTTGGGAAGACGGAAAGCGACATGCCCTGTTTCCGCAAACTCATTTTAATATTTTGACTTACTGGGGCAGCTTCTTTCTTCAGGCCGCTTACCTTTACGAAATTGACTTTCGTCGCCTACAACTCGCGCTGCGCGGGTCGACCCCAAGGTTGCAAATGCGGCGTGAAAGGATGAAGCTTGAGGAGGCGCGGGGCCATGTCAGTTGGAACAATAAAAAACCAAAGGATGACACAGCTTTTTTTCAAGAGGTCAATAACGTAGCATTGCTCACCGATTTCGTGCCCTCGCCCACCGAAGACCATTACTTAAAGGAACTGGCGAGCTTGGCCCAGCATAATCGTATCTTAATGCTCGTGGGAGAAACCCCCGTCGCAGAAAGTTTAACAGCCGAAAAAAATGCGTCTTTTCGACGCCAACGAAATCTTCATTTGCGCCAACTATTGCGAGAATTTAAATCCGTTCATTTTCTGGATATGCCGGCGACTTTGCCACGCGAAAATTTCTTTGATTTCACTCACACCAATTCAAAAGGCGCGAAAATTTTAAGCAAGGAACTTAGCCATCAAGTTCGCGGACTTTGCGTTTCTGGCGAATAAAGCTTTTGAATGCGCTCTTTGATGGCGGCGCTGATGACTGGGTTACCTGAAAGCAAAGTGGAATCCCCGAGTTTATAGTCATCGCCACCGTAGTTCCAAACACAGCCGCCCGCTTCACGAACCAAAATAACGCCAGCGGCCGCGTCCCACGGCTTAAGATTGGGCTCCCAAAACGAATCAAAGACACCTTCGGCGACCATACATAGATCGTAGGCCGCGGCCCCGGCCCGGCGTATACCGCGCGCTTCGAAAACCAGGTCCGAAAAAATTTTGAGCTGGTCACGCAGGGCATTGGTGTTGTCAGGAAAAAAACCTGTGGCCAAAAGAGATTCGCGCAAAGTCGCCGTCTTGGAAACCGACATTTTCTCGCCGTTGACGAAGGCCCCGCTGCCTTTCGAAGCCTGATAGGTCTTGTTGAGCAAAGGCACATCGATAAGACCAGCGACTAAATCGCCTTTGTATTGCAGCCCAATGCTTATGCAAAACACGTGAAAACCATGCACGTAATTCGTCGTTCCGTCGAGAGGGTCTACGACCCACGTTGTCGACGAAATCTGTTCGTCACGCGTAAGAAACGCCCCCTCTTCCCCGAGTACTGGAATCGTGGGAAAATGGGACTGCAACACCTGCGTGATGATTTTTTCGCTTTCGACGTCGGCTTCGCTGACCAGACCAGCGTGCGCCTTTTCCTGGACCTTTTTAAGCTGGCCAAAGTAATACATCAGGACTTTGCGCCCCTCAGCGGAGGCTTGGCGAGCGGCTTCGAGAGCTTGAGTAAGGTCGAGATTTTCCATCTACCCTCTATGAATAGGTCTGCTTTGCCGATGTCAAGGATTGGGCGGGTTGACCCGCCGGGCTTAAAGGCTTTAGAATTAGAAATCGCTCTTGGAGGAAAAGATATGTCTGTGAATTCACAAAACGGTAGCTCGAAAGCCGACACCTTGATCAAAGTCGTGTTGGTGTTTTTCATCTCCTTATTGTCCTTCTCGGTCGGTACCTTTGTGGGCCACCAAGTCAGCAAGAGCGAACAACGCCGCATGGCCTTAGAGGGCGAATACAAAGCCGAACGTGGCGTCGCCTCCGTTGACGGATCGGCAAACGAAGTCGACGACGAAAAAATCAGTGAAAAAGAAGTTGAGAGCCTGACGGAGGAATTCGTCAACAAAGAGAAAGCCGGAGTCAAAGAACCCGTCGACGACACAAAGAATGAAGTCGGCGAACATTCCGAGCACAAAGAGGATCCCAAGGCCGAAGCCAACGGTTACAAAGCCTATCCGCGCGGTAAAAAAGTGGACGCCAAAAGCGTAACTGTCGAAAAGCACGCCGTTCCGACCGGTAAGCACGATGATCATGCCGAAGAAGCTAAGGCCGACGCCCACGCCGCGCCCGCAAAAGTGACACCTGCGAAAGCCGCCCCCGCCAAAGATGGCGCGGCCGACGCTGCGGCCAAAGTCTCTAAGGGTGAAGCACCGACCGATGGAATGAAAGAAGTCCGTAAGCCGAGCAGCGCTCTACCTGCTGTGGCCAGCAGCGCTATCGGTAAGTACACCGTTCAGGTCGCTTCTTACGCCGAAGAGAACGAGGCCAAGAATCACGCCGCTACTTTGAAGGGCAAAGGCTGGTCTGCATTCTATGTTCCCGCGACTGTTCAAGGTCGCACTTGGTACCGCGTGAGCGTAGGAATTTACGACAGCAACAAGGCGGCGACCGAAGCGCGCTCGCAGTTTATGAAAGACACGAGCAGCAAATCCGCTCTCGTGCAAAAGATCGTACAGTAGTTAATTGAAAGAAAATCCGAGCCGTAAAAGAGTCGACACCGTCGGCTCTTTTCTTTCGCGCACCAAGCTTAGGCGCCCTTCCGCTTCGAGCAGCAGATGCCGCCACAACACCGCCGTCACCCCTCCACCCGTGCCCACATAGGGCCGAGTCCCGGAGCTCTCGTTCTCGGCCGTGCCGAATTTCGATTTCACCCGGTCGAAGTAGCAACCTAGTCCAGCCGTTGCGAACGGCCGCCAGCGCTTTTGCTCGAGAAAAACGTAGCGTCCCCAGCCGCCGAAATTTATCGACTGGGAACTGATGTTTAGCCCCCCCGAACCACTGCTTTGCTTTTCTAACGCGGCTTCGACTTGTGCGCCCCAATTCACAAATTGCATTTGCGCGAAAAATTGCGGAACACCCTTGGTCTCGGCAAAATCGGGATTCACTTCGCGTTGCGCGCGCAGCTCAAAGCCCAGGCCTAAGCCCCACTGCGGACCCGCGAAGACGGCTGGCGAAAAAATAATCAACGCAACTAAGATATGGGTGCGGAACATGAGGCGAAGCTCTTCTTCATGGTTTGTTTCGAAATACTTTTGTTCAAAGCCGCACAGGACTTTTCGTTTAAAGGAAAATCTTTGAGCAAGATGGGAACCACCGCTTCAAACTCAAGCACTTTTGAGTCGTATTCCGGGACAATCGCAGGTGGGAT
>JBEIHA010000176.1:0-6899 GCA_040381635.1 Pseudobdellovibrionaceae bacterium | reverse complement strand
GTTGTCGTGGCCTCGAGATTTTGCGGTTTTGGCACAACCATAGCTCGGTGCTTGTAATGCGGCGCAAAGACGCCTGCGAACCTTGTGAGGTGAACTTTTGGCCGTGGCACGATGGCGGCTAAGCGTTCCAGTAACTCGAGCTTGGTCATTGAGATGGCCGTTGTGCCATCGTCGTAGGGTTTTTTAAGTCGGTAGATGACTTGGCCGTTTGAGCTTAAGGAGAGTCGCTCAAGTGCGACGGCCGGTCTTGCGATGTACCTGCAGAGTTTTTCGATTTTGTCTCTTTCAGTTCCGGTCATTGCGACGCCGGCATGGAGTGAAAAGCCCGAGTTCTTAGCGGAAATATAAATAGTCTACGTGGAGTGGGGCACGGATCCCTTTGAAGTCACCCAGAGTCGCCAATCCACCGGCGAAGAGCCGTCTTTGTGTTTTCGTTTAGGTTATTGAAAGTCTTATCGACACTCACCTGCAGTTCGCTGGCGATGGCTTCGACCGTCGCTTTCAGAAGAGCGGCGCGTGTTCCCTTCGACCAAGTCTCCGAAAGCGCCTTATTTGGCAGTTCCGCCAGCACTGCCGAGAGCGTTGCGTCCCCAAAGTCATTACCTTGGTTTCCTCCCGAACTGAGCTTCGTGAGCATCTCACGCAACGTGGAATCGCTGTCCATCTGACGGCGGTGGAATTGCAAAGCAACGGCATTGGCTTGCCGGTTCAATTCCGCCAGTGCCGTCGACTTTAATTTGGGGCGTCGTCCTTGGTGACGTGCGTCCTCGATCAATTGTAGACTTTGATTCGTGAGCAGCGAGGCCACTTCCGGATAGGGAATATGTTGATGATAAACTTCACCGAGGGCACCGGGACCGCCGCTTCCACCAGCCATTTCAACGAGAGCCGTTACATCTTTGTTGTAATCTCCCATGGTTAACGCATTCAGCTTCACTCTGGTTTTTTCAGAAAGCTTTTCGCGCGAACTTTTGATCTTAGGAAAGTCGACGGAGGCAACGGCATCGGTCAGCAGAAGGATATTCGCCGTTTCCAATTCTCCACCGCCGCTCATTTCCTCCTTGTGAATCATGTTGTAGGCGGCTACGACGGCCTCCGTGATTGAATCATCCCCGTTCGCCGCGATGGGATTTGCGCGCATGTTATTGAAATAGCCTTGCGCTTGCTCAGGATTGGCTAAACGGGTGGGTGTCCTGGGTTGGGCATCAAAGGGAATGAAGTAAACAACATGCTCGCCGCCGTCCAAAATAACGTCGCGTTGAGATTTGTCCAAATAGGCATTCATAATCGCATTGCGCAGGACGTATTTGCCCGCAGAACCCATCGAGCCGCTCATATCCACAAGCACGACGGAGACTTTTTTGGGCTTGGGCTTCTTCGGATCGAACCTTTCCAAAGGATCACGATGCCGCATCCGGAGCATGTCGCCAGACAACAGTCGCACCAAATCCAAGTTTAGGGGAGCACCGTCGCGGTAGAAGCGCGGCATTTCATCCAATTCATCGGCGTTAACAAGATCGAAGTCCGAGTCATTCACCGGGACTTCTTCGCCTTCGAACCGGAAGTAGCTCGATGGAACTTCGGTTTCGTTCAGGAGAATATTTATGTACGGCTCGAGTTTGGGGTAAAGGACAAAATCATTCAATTTCCCTGAGCGGACATCTTGCGCGAGACGGGCGGTATCGAATCTTCCGTTCGCCGCGGCGTACTCCGCGGCGATGGCATTGCGGGAAAGTGGACCCAACAATTGGGCCATCAGGGCGGCCACCACTTGTTCATCGGTGGCCGCGGGTTCGATTTGGCTTTCGAGAATGGCGGCCACGCTGTTGTAAAGGGCTTCTTCTTTTTGGTCGAGCAAATGCAATCTTTGCTTTTCTTGAAGGAGACCGTGGATGTATTTTAGTCGCCCCATCAACGGCGCACCTGCGCTGCTCATGTCCCCGGCCAGCGAATTGGCGAGGTCCGAAAACGTTTTGTAGTTTACGCCGCGGCTTTTTAATTTCTGATAGAAGTCCATCGCCCTCGCGGCGTCCTGGCGAAACGGATCGTGGTTGAGTTGCGCACCGAATTTATTCGCGATCGTCACGTATTGATTAATGGCCGCAAAAAAAGATTCCGAGTGGTCATAAGAAGAAAGGATCGTCTCCCAAAGTGCTTTGAGCATGGCCGTGATCACTTGCCGTTTTTTGATGTCATTGATCACGAGTTTTTCCGGCCGGCTTTCCAATTTTGTGTTTGCCTTCGCCTCGCGCCGTTGGCCTTCTGGACGCGATTCAAAAGGTCGGTTGCGAGGCTTGCAGTCGGCCTCTCTCTTTTCGCGTCGGGCCTTACTCTCTTCGCCAAGTTTTTCTAAGTTTAAGTTGTCCATGAATCTCGAAAGGTCTTTCGTCAAAGCGGTTTGGCCGGTGTCGCCGCCTTCGACCTCCCCGTCGCTACCGTGTTCACTAAACTCGCCTTCGCCAAAATCTTCGTTCTGCTGCTTTTCGTGCGTTCCGGTGCCCGCACGTCGCTCACTTCGACTCTGCTTTTCTCCATTCGAACTTTTCTCCGCACGACCGTCGCCCGGTTTATCGCCCGGTTTGTCGCCGGGTTTATTGCCGGGTTTATCACCCGGTTTGTCGCCGGGTTTATTGCCGGGTTTATCACCCGGTTTGTCGCCAGGTTTGTCGCCAGGTTTGTCGCCGGGTTTATTGCCGGGTTTATCACCCGGTTTATCACCCGGTTTGTCGCCAGGTTTGTCGCCAGGTTTGTCGCCAGGTTTGTCGCCAGGTTTGTCGCCAGGTTTGTCACCCGGTTTGTCGCCCGGTTTGTCGCCCGGTTTGTCGCCCGGTTTATCGCCCGGTTTGTCGCCCGGTTTATCGCCCGGTTTGTCGCCAGGTTTGTCTTTACGTTGCTTACTCGCCTCGTCTTTTTTCTTTTTTAGGTTATCGAGCGCCTCGCGCATAAGGTCTTCGATGACTTTTTCTTCCGAAGAATTCCTCTTCGACTGTTCTTTGGACTTTTCTTGAGAATCTTCTGACTTTGGTTCTTTAGTTTCCTCTGCCGGTGGGGAATCATTTGGCTTTTGATCCTCTGGCGCTTCTTGCTTCATCCGTTCGGATATTTCTTGTTCTAAGTCCTTCTTTCGCTTTTCTTCGCTTCGAAAGTCTTCCGCCAATTTATTTTTAGAGTAATTTTCGGCGGCCTTTTCCAGAAGTTCCTTTAATTGCTCGGGTGACATTTCACTTAGTTTTTGCTGAGCCTGCTGGACGCTTTGATCGCGTTGGAGTTCTTGGCGGGCCGAACGACCGAGCTCATCCCTCGCCATTTTTTTGAGTTGATCGCGGGTCTGCAGGTCCTCCAGAGATTCGTCGGGAAAGTCATTTTTAGATGCGGGTTCCTCTTGCGGCTCTTCCGCGATTTCACGCTCCAAACTATCGGCCATAGCGAGAGAAGATTGGGCGCGCTTCAGAAGGATCTTCAAACCTTCCAGCGTCTCGCGACCGTCGCGGCTGCGTCCGTCCCAGCGGTCAAGCTCTTGCTCCGCGCGCGCCTGGATCTTTTGCTCAAGATCTGCGATCAACTTTCTTCCCAAGTCTGGGGGCAAGCGCCGGGCGGCAAGATCGCTTTGAATCTGGTCGAGGGCGCGAAAGTTGGAGTGCAAAGGCACTAGCTTTTGCACCAACTTACGAACCCCTTCCCGTACAGTGGGCAGGTCAAGCGGCAGCGCGGGCAATTCTTCAAGCTCTTGCTGCAAAGATTTAGCACGCAGTTCACGTTCACAATCGCGCGGGGCGGCCACGGCCACCCCAACCGACATAAGAAGAACGGCGTAAAAAATCCTTAACGCCATTTTACTTCCTAACCGTTGGCAGACGAACGATCAGATGCCCCGCCGCCATGACCACCATCAAATGATGAGCATCGAGAAAGTGCAATTGGACCGGTTTCGAGGAAAGCGGAATTTGAATAGGAAATTCTTCCCCGTTGAGCAGATCATAGCCGAAGAGTTGAGATCCGTACCCCGCGACGATATAGCTCCCGTCGGGAGACACGGCCCAGACGTTGGCATGATCCATTTTGGCCAGAAATCTATTGTCGACCTGACCGTAAGCGCCGGAGACCTTGCGGCCTTCCGTTAAATCGTAGCGTCCGAATTGAAGGTCAAACTTCTGGGCCGCAACGGGATCTGCCTTTCGGGAAAAGAAGTGTCCGGTAGGTGCGGCGAAATTCGTCCCGGCCGACGCTTGCGGACTCGCAACGACATTGTCTGGAGTTCCCGGATTCGAAATTTTCTCGGGGCTTATGATTTTGTCGTTCAAATCTATTTTATATACAAAAGTGCCGTTTGCCGAGCTGGCCGGCGAAAATACATGTGCCACACCGCTCTGCTCAGAGAGGAAGACTCGGCTGCCGGTTTTGATGTCATGCAGTAGATGTTCTAGGTTCACATTGAGTCCGGAGGGATTGCTGAAGCTGAAGGCCGTCAGGTGATGCCAGTCGATGTCTCCCATATTTTCTGTCTTCATCACGCCAACCTTTTTGAGAGCTGTGTCGAAGAGCCAGGTGTTTTCTTTGGTGCTATTGTCGCTGATCACCTGGCCAGAATTTGTTTCGTGGATCACTTTGCGCTTGAAGAGGCCGGTGGATTTATCAAAAACTCGACCGTACATTTGGTGCCATAGGAGAAAACGACCTTTGGCGATACGCGTGATCTTTGTGAAATTTTCGGCCTCTTCGAAACGCGGAAATGTTTTTCGATTGATCACCTTGCCGGTAGTCAAATCCAGCGTTTCAACAATAGGAGAGTTGTCTTGAACCGAAAAGATCTCCCATTTTCCATCGCCTATAGGCGAGGCATTGAAAAGCGGATAACCAACCCCTGAGTTTTGGGCGTTCACTATCACCGGCAAACGTGCCGGATCATTGAACGCCAACTTAAGATCGCCCATTCGCAACATATTGGCTGCACGTTCTTCAGCCAAGCGACGTTCCGTGCGTTCACGCTCAGCAATCTCCGCGCGTTCCTTTGCGAGGCGTTCCTTTTCTAATCGCCTTTCCTCTTTTAGCCTTCTTTCCCGCTCTTGCTCCATGGAAAGAATCTTTTCAGCGATGTCGGTCTCGTAACTTGAGCCGAGCATTTCGCGCAAGGAAGACTCGAGAGACTCTCGTATATAGTCATTTGCGATATTGGCTTCGGTGAGGTCTTGGATGGATTCAACTTTTTCCCCACTCAAGATTGCGTTTGTCATCGTGACGATCATCTTTTCGACCAAAAGCTTCTTCATTTGGGCGGTCACGGCCGCTTCACGTTCCACTTCGATCTCAGTCAGAACAGAGGTGTGAGCGTTCACTTCGCTCATCAGTTCTTGGTAGATTTCGCGGAAAATCGATTTTTCCTTCAAGACCGTCATGACCTGAATTTTTTCATAAGGATTGACGGTCGATTCTTCAAGCCTCGTCAAGAAAGCTTCGTCCATGGAATTCAGCGTGAAGAACTCAACCATACGTTCCAAATCTTGGCTGTTGGCGATCAATGGCCGGTCACCCCCGCTCTTGATCCAGTCGTTGAGCACAATGGCCCGCAAAACTTTTCCCGCTTTGCGAAGTGTCCGCGGCGAGAAATATTTCGTCGAACGGTAGGGCGGCAGCGGACTGAGTCCTGATTTTTTTTGTTCGAGGAATCGTTTTTTCTCACTTTCTTCCAGGGATTCCGTTTGGGCCTTCATCCGCGTGAACATGAGCGTGAGCATCTGGCCTACGTAGTCAGGAATTTTAACGTCGTGCAGTTTGGCGCGCAAAAGGTCCAAATCTTGAAAGGTCATCTGGCCGGGGCGCTTAGTGGGGGCCTGGCCTATAAGGCTCAGCGCAGAACGCAATTCGGCAAGTTCGCCAGGCACAAAGGCGACGAACGCAAAACGATCGATGATGGCCTTTGGGCCGTCGTCGCCGGCCTTTTCGTAAACTTCATGAATATACTTGTTGCTGGCGGCGAATCCGGTTTCGGTTTCGCCCTTAATGCGTTCGCGGCCTTGGGCGTGCTCACGTTCGTTCAGTGCCATCAAGTTATTGCGGATCGCATTGGCACGGGCATCGAAAAATTCGTCAATGAAGACCAGTTTTGCCGAAAGCAATCCTTGTTCCCACTTTCGAGTTTGGATGTTTTCTTCGGTGATTTTTTTGTAGTCGATGACGCCGTGAGTTTCCGAGAGGCTGGTTTCGGGGGTCATCTGAATTTTGAAGACCGAGGTCTTGGCACTATCGGCATCCACAATGTTGTCGATGATTAAATCCACGCCCATCGACTTTGCGTTTCCGGGCGGGCCGAGCATAAGCACATGCTCTTTGGCCAGTAAGGCGAGCTTCGAGACTTCTAAAAAGAAATTACGCTCAAAAAGTTGTGTTTCGATGGCCCGGAAGAAATTGTCGAAGTTTTCGGCGGCCTTTTTCAATTCCGGCGTAAAGCCCGTGGACGATAGTGCCGCGGCACATTCGGCCGTCTGTTTTTGCTTTTCCGTATTTTCATTCGCAAAGGCTGAAACTGAAATGAGCGTGAGCAATGCAATTGCACAAATGCTGACAATAAGTCTTCGCATACGTTCCCCCCCCCGGGCAATTTGAGTTTTCGTGGCAAGGCCTAACAATTCGCCGGGAGGGTTGATACGGCGTTGGAAAAGATTCTATGGATGCGCGGCGCATGCGCCGTTTTTTTCTCAGTTCAACTGTTCGGGCTTGATCAGATTGATTTACCTATGTTCAACATAAGCGAGCGTCGACCCCTGTGCTACTTCTGCCCATATAGGGACTTACTACTTTTGCGCGGGGGGCTATGGGTGCAGTTCTCAGGCTGCACATCGTGGCGTTTCGCTCGGCGCTTCTGGGCTTCGCTTGCCGAGTAACCGTTCTGTTCGATCTACGTC
>JBEIHA010000175.1:0-6901 GCA_040381635.1 Pseudobdellovibrionaceae bacterium | reverse complement strand
TCTCTAAACGGGGGCCTTGCACAATTACTTTTGAACAACACAGGAGCAGGAGGAACTAATTGGTCTGTGAGTGCAGGCACTACGACAACTGGAGTTCTCGGACCTAATCTGGGTATTGCAGAAGCGTCTTCGTATCGAATGGTGATCGCTCAAGGCGGAAACGTCGGCATTGGAACAACGTCTCCTCAAGTCCATCTAGATGTGAACGGCCGCGGCCGATTCATAAGTTCGCCTGCTGATTACCCAACAGGCGGAAAAGGGGTTGAGATTCAGTACATCGACGATACGTTAGGGGGCCGAATTCTCGCTTACGATCGTACTGGCAGCTCTTACCTGCCGATGTATTTAAACGGCTCAATGTTATTGTCCGCAGCTGGCAACGTCGGTATCGGGACGACAGCTCCGGCTCAAAAGCTTCATCTGTACGGAACCGGAACAACATTGAGAATCGAAGATCCTAACTCTTACTGGGACATTTGGGGTGGTGATAACTTGTTTTTTGGACGCGCTGGGGTGAACAGATTAACTGTGCTAGCTAACGGCAACGTCGGTATCGGAACGATGAGTCCTGCCGGAGCACTGGATATTTCGTCGACGAGTGGCGCGTTGATACCACCGCGGATGACGACCGCGCAGCGGGATGCTTTGGTGAGTCCACAAAATGGATCCGTCATTTACAACACGACAACAACGAAAATGAATTTTCGTGAGAACGGCGCGTGGGTGGAGGTGGGCTCAAGCGGGGGCGGACGAACAAGCTGTCCAAGCGGCTTTACATTGATTGGTACAAGTGGCTCTGCTGAAGCTTTTTGTATTTCGACCAGCGAAGAGACATCCGCCAATTGGCTTGGCGCGACGACCGCTTGCTACAACAAATCACCTACCCGAGCACGGCTTTGTTCCGCCAGTGAATGGGCGATGGCTTGTGTATCAGGTGCGCCAACCGGCATGACTGGCAACTGGGAGTGGGTGGCTGATCTCCTCGGCAACACCGGTCAAGTCATGGGCAATTCGGTTTGTGATTCGTTCAACAACGGCCCCACCGTCAACAGCTTGTACGGTTCGCGATGCTGCTTTCGCTAGGGGTTGCTTTTGCATTTAGGGGGCCGAGTAGGCCCCTCTTAATTATACTCGCTGTAAGCGAGTCGCGATATTTTTTTAGGGTCCTTTATGAATGAAAATAAAAACAATTCTTCAAAAAATGAGAGTTCGAAGGATAAGGTCGACCTGTTCCCTATTTTTAGAACAATGTATGACCTTGTGCTTGATTTTGAACATGCTCATGGTCAATTTCCAAAACTTCATAAATTTACAGTTGGCAAAAGAATTTCAACATCATTGATTGTCGCTCTTGAAAATATCATTGCAGCCATCGTGTCTGAAGATCGGCGCATCCAGGCTCTTTCCAGCTCAATTGTAGAGCTTGAAAAAACTCGCATTCTGATTCGACTATCTCACGATCTAAAAGCGATCGATACAAAACGGTATGAACCTGTATTGGGGGAGCAGCCCAGCATTTTTGCGGCGCCATAAGCCGTCGGGGTGAGCTTTAAAAAAATCACCGCTGCGACATCGGCTCTCATGTTCGTACCGAAGAGCACGCGAAACTTCAGCCATTCATTACGTCGCAAAATCTCGCGGCGGGGTAAAAGCTTTTTTTCATTCTCGGGAAAAATTGGAGCGATGCGAATGCCGAACTAAAGCGGATTCGGGATCGTCGACGAGATCTTGAAGATCCTTCTGACGATCACAAAATGCATAGAACTTAGAAAAGATCATGTCTTCTCTCGAGATCGAGTGCACGACCAAACTGGTCTATACCGGGGCTTCTCACGCGATGACCTTAACAATTCGGTACCGGCGATTTCTTGTAAACCCGATTTTCTTAAGTCGTGGACACTCTATGAAGTCCCGCTCGGCCGTGCGCCGGTGGACCCGGCCACCGCAGGCTTCGATGTAATCATTCACGGTGATTTCACCGACGCGGTTATTGATTAAAGTTTCAAGAGTCATCTTTCGAAAGGTCGGATCGATGAGGGTCAAACTGCGGGGCGCAACAATTTTGTGCGAAAGCAAAGATTGATCACCAAGAAATCCCCAACGTAGATAAGCCTTAAGGCTTCGTTGGGCTTGCTTAATCAGCCGTTGATGATCAATCAAATGTGATCCTATCAAAAACATTTGAGCGGGCGCAGGCTTAACCTCTTGAATCACGATACCTGCCCAAAGATCAAAATCGCGCCGATTCTCGCGACCTAAGCTTTTCAAATTCAACCGACAAAACTCGATCAGTACGGCCAACACTTGCGGCTGCGAATGAGTTTGATTCGCTGAACGAAGGGTGAAGGGATCAAGTCTAAAGAAGTGATCCGACAAGTAACCAATCAAAATTTCGCCAAGGCGCGCGTCCACCCTAGCCCACGGAATAAAACGTGCAAGATCACCACACGTCACTGGAACATCTTTTGATCGAAGTCTTTCATAGGCCTGCTGCAGATCGCTGAAGCTAGGCCACGACGGGGCTTTCACGGAGTTTCCAAATCGATGATGCGATCTAAAAAATCTAAAGCCGCAACAGTTCCGGGAATCTTCTTCGCAGCCAATTTTTCGATGGCAGATTGAACAAACAGGACATCCGTACCGGCTTTCAGCAAAGCCCGTGAGTGCGCGACGTCTTTTTCACGGTGGGCAAAGCATTTCATAAGCAGCAAGTCTTCGCGACCGAGAGCTTCGGCGAGCAAGCGCTTGCCCTTTAAAACTTGAATGGTGCGCGCACGAAAGTCCGCGGGCAGCACGTGAGTGAAACCCGAAAACCACGGATTCAGCCAATCCACCGGCAAGCCCTGTTCGCGCGCAATTTGCTCAACCAATGGTTTTAGATCTTCAAAGGAAATTCCCTTGGGAACGGCATCGATATCTGTCGTTGCAAGCGGAAACCCGTGCGCCAACAGCATCGCCCCACCCCCGCCGATGATGAGCGACACTTCCGTCTTGAGAAGCTGATCCAGGCTGCTAAGCGCCGTTCGCATATCTTGAGACAACAGGGTGGTTTTCTTTTGCATAGTTGATATTACGACATATTTTTTAATGTCGCAATAGGTTATTAGTTAATACTTGCTTGGTCTTAATTAACGCCAAGGGCGGCCATTCGACTGCAAGAATATCAAAATTAGTCCCGAGGATGAGCTGGAGTCCGCCCCGCATTTCGACCCAAAAGTTCGTTAGTCTTCGATGCCGAAACCGAAGACGCCAGCAACTTAAGCAATACCACAAAAGGCAGATTCACACCCACTGCGGGTGTTTGGCAAATCAATGCATCTTCATTTGCTTACTCGCCAACGGTCGATTCGGCTAGAATGGATAGCCAAAGCAGACGTTTTAAAAATTACCTTGCGTAAGTCCATTTTTTATCAAAAAATGGACTTATGTACTCCAGAATTTTAAACCCGCCTTCAAAGCAGAGCTTCTTCCTCTTGGGACCGCGTGGGACTGGTAAGTCTAGCTGGGTAAGGCATCACTATCCTGAAGCGACTTTCGTCGATCTTTTGGATGACGAAACCTATCGACGCCTGCTAGCTCGTCCAGACTCGCTGGCCGACCTGTTTCAAAAAGGGGCCTCCACGGTTATTATTGACGAAGTTCAGAAAGTGCCCGCCCTGTTGGATGAGGTGCACCGACTGATTGAGAAGAAAGGCCCGCAATTTGTGCTCACCGGATCGAGTGCCCGTAAGCTCAAGACCCACGGTGTAAATCTGCTGGCGGGACGTGCCTTAAGCCTTTCGATGTACCCCCTGACCGCTCGGGAACTTGGATCAGATTTCGATTTAAAGAAATCGCTTCGCTACGGCATGCTTCCGATGGCCGTGAACGCCGAATCACCGAAGCGATTTCTACAATCGTATATTGCTAATTATCTTCGGGAAGAAGTCGCACAAGAAGGGCTTACGCGAAATCTTGGATCATTTTCCAGGTTTCTTGAAACGGCCAGTTTTTCACAAGGCTCGATTCTTTCAATATCGCAAATAGCCGCCGACGCACAAATCAACCGTAAAGTCGTGGAAGACTATTTCGCTATCCTTCGGGACCTTATGCTTTCATACGAGCTTCCCGTATTTTCAAAAAAAGCCAAGCGTGATCTTATGACAAAACGTAAGTTCTACTTCTTTGATGTGGGCTTATACCGCGGCCTTCGGCCGAAGGGGCCCCTCGACAACGAATCTGAGTTAGGCGGACCCGCTTTCGAAACACTATGCCTTCAAGAACTAATGGCGATCAATCATCACTTTGACCTAGGCTATGACTTCTTTCACTGGCGCACGAGGAAACACGAAGAAATCGATTTGATCCTTTATGGCGAAAATGGATTCTTGGCATTTGAATTCAAATCTAGCGCTCGACTTCGGGATTCAGACTTTAAAACTCTGCATCTTTTCGGCGAAGATTACCCGCAAGCCAAGAAGTACATTGTCTACGGTGGTCCTGCGAATCGCGTTCATAAGAACATCAATATCTTGTCCGCATCTACTTTTTTTTCAACGACGAAGGAGATACTTGAAGGCTAAACCTTCAATCCGTCACAGTCATGAAACGGGCCTTAAGCACTGATTCGATTTAATCCCATGCCCCTAAAATCCAATGTCCCATAATCATACAAATATCTGTAATCTTTAGGGATTTGTCAGAAAAATCTAGTCAAATAATGCGTAGCGTTTTACACTGTATCCAGAGGCACGGAAGGGGGACATAGATGTCCAAATTGCCAAAGGAATGGCTGCTCGATCCGCCCCCTAAGTGAAGGGCGTGGACTAGAGTAGCCAAAACATTGTGAATAATCTCATGGACTATTTTTTCAAAAGGAGAAACTAGAGAGAGCTTATATAAACAATGGTTGTTGTCTTTCTTTTGCTAAGGGCAAACCATCTGAAAAGGTGGGACGCAAAATCACGGGGCTAACGTTTTTAAGGAGATTATGCCGGCCGGACTGCCAGAAGAACTGGGCCTAGCAGCTTTTACGGAAAGTAACGACTGTGGGCCCGCGTAAGGGACGACGCGGGTTTTTTTTCGTTTAAATTATGCCGATTTTTTCTTGTTTAATGTCAACGATTCAAGCATCACTTGCCGGATCTGATCCAAATTTCCAACGTAATCTGCGGCTTCCCGCTCGATGGCTTCTTTGGGCATACCATAAACGACGCAATCTTCTTCACTCTGAGCAATACAAAAGGCGCCTTCCTTGCGCAGGAAGCGCAAACCTAAAGCTCCATCGCTGCCCATTCCCGTAAGCAAAATGCCCATCAAATGGGCTTTAATACCAAGTCCCGAGTTAAACATAAAATCCACGCTGGGTCGGTGGCCGTTAAATGCGGGCGCCGATGAAATCAACAAACTTAAGCCCGCTTTGCCTTCGGCAATCCCTATATGATAATCACCAAGACCGAAATATAGGTGCCCAGGCAAAAGCGTCGCCCCGTTCACCATTGACGCTGATTTCAATCCAGAAATCTCGCACAAACGATCAGCCAAGGCTTGGGTGAACTTCGGGGACATATGCTGGGTCACTAGAACCGGGGGACAATTGGCCGGTAGATTGGCCAGCACTTTCGTCAGAGCTTGCGGACCGCCCGTCGAAGTGCCAATCAGAATGACGTCTGGCGAACGCGTTGGCCGCGCTCCACCCACCTTCACATTTTTAGGGCTTCGATGATGATGCGCATGGATCAGAGACGTAAAAGATTCCTTATAAGCGGTGGGATTGGCGCAAAGCTTTTCTTTGTCGATAAACTCTTGTGCGCCGAGTGCGAGAACATCGACCACCTGCCCGGCCGATGCGGGCATTTCACTTAAGACGATGATCGGGGTTCGCAAGCCTTCACTGCGCTCCACCTGAATCCACTGTTCACCACCAATGTCAGGCATCTTCATGTTGACGGTGATCAGATCCACGTCATTGAAATTCAAATAAGTCGTTGCTTCGCTGGCCGTGCCAACCACTTCAGGATCAAAACCCATCTCCGCGAAGACCTTGGTGTAAAGACGTCGAGTGATGGAGGAAGGCTCAAGGCAAAGAAGGCGCGGACGCTCCAATCGCGCTTGTCGGTCTAGATCCACTTTGCGCTTTCCGTAGATCGAATGCCCGCGCTGAAATAATCCAAAGTCGGTGCCCTGAATCGCTTCGCTATGGCCTAGTATCATGAAGCCATCGCTGCGTAAGTTGGCCAGAATGTTCTGCACGACGCGGCTGACAGTTTCGGGCGAAAAGTAAATCAAAACGTTTCGACAAATGGTGACGTGAAACGGTCCCTCGGCCTGGGTTGAAGCGTTGCGCAGATCGAACTGCCGAAAGGAGCAACGACTGCGGACCTCTTTCGTCAGGGTAAAATAATCGGCGGTTTTGCCGCTTCCCTCGAGCAAGTGATTCTTGTAGCGCATCACATGAAAACCCATATGCTTTTTTGGATAGACGGCGCGTTCGGCCGCAGCCAACGAAATAGTGTCGATGTCCGTACCCAAAACGCGATAGTCAAACTTTGGGTGCACCCGACGAAACTCTTCTAGCACGAGCGCAAATGAATACACTTCCTCGCCGGTCGAACAAGCGGCGCACCAAACCTTGAACACGTCGCTCTTGTTTAAGGCTTCGAGCAAAATTTCCTGAAAGGCGACAAAATGGGGATTTTCGCGAAACCACGAGGTCGTATGAATGGTCAAGTTCGATACGAGATGCGCGAATTCCAGCGCATTCACCTCGACATGTTTCAGATAATCCACGACGCTAGGCATGCTCAGCTCGCGCATCCGTCTTTCGACGTTATTGATCAAGCTGTCCTGGCGCGAATCCTGGGTATTAGCCGCGCCGGTCAGCTCCTCGATCAATTTAAAGATAAGTTGTCGGTCCTTTTCT
>JBEIHA010000174.1:0-6922 GCA_040381635.1 Pseudobdellovibrionaceae bacterium | reverse complement strand
GAATCAAGCGGTGCGGGCGTTGATTTTGCGTGAATTTCCGCGACTGCTTTCGATAAGCAAAGAAGATTCCAAAGTTCGTGAAGCCTTAATCTTTGCCGTCGATGCCCTTACCCAACTTTGGTTATCACAGCGAATTCAAGATGGTGATACTTTACGCCGAGTCGTCGTAAAGCGGTTAGAAGCTGCGGTCGAGAATCGCGCCAAGTGTGATCTGGCTTTGATGACCATCAAGGGTCGGGGCGCACACGTCGACAGCTATTTTCGCAGCAAGGCGCTGCGCGCGCTGAACACGCTTCACCGTCGTCTATACCGCCCGAAATAAACAAGAAACAGCGACAAAACAAAGCTGGCGGCGAGCAACGAAGAGATCCCCTGTGTTGCCATGAGCCAGGTGGACATAAGACCACCCAACAAAGTCCCTAAACCATTGACCCCGACCCCAAGGGCCACCAACGTGGGGGCTTCGGCCGAGACGCGGGCCAAGTGGAACGGAAAGATCATTCCAAGCAAAAGCGAAGTGGGCATGATAACGGCCACCGCAAAGGCGATCCGCCAAGGCCATGGTGCTAGGTAAACAGAGTGCACGAGCGGGCCTAAAGATGCGGCCAAAAACAAAAGGACCAAAGCAAGGATCCAGCGCGAGGGCCCGACAGTCACCAAAGCGCCCGCCGCCGAAGCAGTCAACATCAAAACCAGCGTGAGTGCGACAGTGAATACCGGCCTATCGAAAAGCAATTCTAGACTGTAGAGGAATGCAATTTGGACTGAAATAAAGATCATTCCCGACAGACAAAGAGCGAAAAGGTCACCAGATGTTTGGAAGGTTTGCGCCTTGCCCGAAATCAACGGCCAACTCGTGGCCAAAGCGACGAGCAACAGGGTTACGAGAGTAGCCGCCAGCAAGGGTCCGTACATCTTTGAAGTGAGTCGAGCCAGGTTTGGCCGGTCATCGCTGACGATACGCTTGGGGGCGCCAAAGAAATAGGCGTTGGTCTTGATGTCCCATTTGAAGCGCTGAGCGTTGCTTTCCAGTTTCTGCAATTGTTCGACCGTCAGGGCGCGCTTGGATAACAAAAGTCCAGAGTAAACGGATCCGTCTTGCCCGAAGATCAAGTGCCCAGCCACCGGCAAACCTTTATCCTTAAGCACAGTCGTGACATTGGCGGCCGCACGCAGGAGGTGAGAGTTTAGATCCACCAGGTAAAGAAATCCGTCGTCGTGTAAGCGATCCCAGTAAGTTTGAATGGCTTCGTAGGTCAGAAGCCGATTCAACAGGACCGCTCCTCTACTTGTGCCGACCCGACCGTAATTTTTAGCTGAGGATATGAAAATTAAATCAAATTTTTCATCGAGCGCGGTTAGACTTCGACGAGCATCGCCGACATGCACTTGGACCTGGGGTTTCGCGTAGTGAGACCTTTCTCCCAGTAGCTGTTTTTCTAAATCAATTAAATATGGGTTTATTTCGAAAGCGGACACCTTTTTTACGCCGAAGTATTCCGCACGAACCAAATCCATCCCAAGACCGGTGCCGAGGAAGGCTCCGCTCTCCATGTTCTTTATCGAAAACGGCAGAGAATGAATTTCGTGTTCTAAATAACGAACCGCTTGCAGTGTTTTGTAGTCCACCGTCATCGTGTAGCCACGACAGTCTAGGCGCGCCAAATAAGTGGCGTGAACTTGCGCTCGCTCTTCATCCGTAATCGAAATGTGCGCCGATCGCCTAGCGGATTCAAGCTGTCCCGAGATCCAATTGATGTTTACCAAAGCATCTGAATGAAAGTTCACCATCTCAGGTTTGGATCTGAATTCTTCGCAAATCCAGGGCTGTCGTACCGCCGACCACCCCATAACCAAAGCCGCGGCAATCAGCGGAAAACCGATCATTAAGTTCTTGGGTCCTCGTCGCCATAAAGCCAAGCCTAGGGCCACGGACATAAATGCGGAGGCCAGAATAACCGTAAGTTCCCGACCAAAAAATTGCATGGCGATCACCGGTAGTAGCGCGCCAAAGCCTGCGCCCAACATATCGCAAGCATAGGTCTTGGCCGTGGACCTACCGCGCACGCTGAACATGTGGGACGCGTAAAAGCCTGGGCCCGCGAAAAAAAGAGTCGTCAGGGTGAGCAAGAGGGGCACGGCATAACTTTTATTTTCAAATCCATGACGGTTGAGCAATGCGAAAGTCATCAAGTATAGCGCCACCATGGGCGCGAACGACAGGGCGGCCGCCGTTTCCCAGCGCACGGGTCTGTTTTTTATGGCGTAGTAAATGAGCCCGCCGACGGCAAAACCAAAACTCGATACGGCCACCACCGAAGTGATCAAGCTGTAGCTGAACACAGTGAATACCGTGCGAATTAATAGGAGTTCAAAGGTCAGAGAAAAGGCTGCGGCGGCGAAGAGATAAACAAACGCCAAGCCGGGGCTCGGTCAGTCGTCGCGGTCGTTGGTGGACGCTGACGACAACTCGTCCAGATCCGAAGCGTTTTTGGGTTCTACTTTGAAAAGCCAGCCATCGCCGAAATTGTCTTCCATGATCAGCGAAGCGTTTTCGATCACCGCTTCGTTCACTTCCAAAACTGTGCCTTCGATAGGGCTGTATAAATTCAAAGCGCCTTGGTCGGTGTCGAGCTCGCCACACACTTCGTCCGTGATCACTTCTTCGCCCTCGGCGGGAAGATTGGCGGCGTTGATTTCGGTGAATTCATCCAGGCCCGCTTCGTTGATTCCGACGACGATCGTGCCGTCTTCGATCATGATCCATTCGTAGCCCATGTAGGTGATAAGGTCTTTCACGTGAATTCCTCCGGTGGAACACTTCGAATTTGGCGGGGACATGTATAAAAGTCAAAAAGAATGGGTCCCCTTCGGGACCCATTCTTGGAGAATCGACGCGCTGATCCGCAAAAAAGGCTCCGACACATTTTAAAGATCGTAATACAGATAAAATTCGTACGGAGTCGGGCGTTGTTGCATCGGGATGATTTCGCGCTCGTATTTGTAGTCGAGCCAGGTGTGGATCATGTCTTTCGAGAAGACATCTCCGCGCATCAGGAACTCGTGATCGCGACGTAAATTCACCAGGGCTTCGTCCAAAGTCTTTGGCGCGCCCGGAACTTTGGCGGCTTCTTCTGGCGGTAGGCCGTAGATGTCTTTGTCCAAGGGATCGCCCGGGTGGATTTTGTTCATCACTCCATCGATACCGGCCATCAACATGGCGGCGAAGGCCAAATAGGGATTTGAGCTCGCGTCGGGCGTGCGGTACTCGATGCGCTTCGCTTTCGGGTTACTGCCCGAATTCGGGATGCGGATCGCGGCCGAACGGTTGCGGTACGAATACGCCAGGTTGATGGGCGCCTCAAAACCGGGGACCAAACGTTTGTAGGAATTTGTTGAGGGATTGGTGAGCGCGCACAAGGCGGGCGCGTGCTTCAGAATCCCACCGATGTAATACAGAGCCGTGTCGCTCAATCCCGCATAACGATCACCGGCGAAAAGCGGCTGGCCACCCTTCCACAAAGACATGTGCGTGTGCATACCCGAACCGTTGTCGCCGAAGACGGGCTTCGGCATAAAGGTCGCGGTTTTGCCGTGGCGGCGAGCGACGTTCTTCACGATATATTTGAACCACATCTGTTTGTCCGCGGTTTCGAGCATTTGGTCGAAACGGAAGTTGATTTCGCCTTGGCCGGCGGTTGCGACTTCGTGATGCTGACGTTCGACTTCGAAGCCGACTTTTTCCATCTCAAGGCAGATTTCGGTGCGGAGATCGTGATGGGTGTCCGAAGGCAAAACGGGGAAGTAGCCTTCTTTTGCGCGGGACTTGTAACCTAAATTCTGGCCACCTTCATCGCGTCCGGAGTTCCAAGTCGCTTCGTGGGAATCGACCTTATAGAAGCCGCCCGAGGCGGACTGATCGTAGCGAACGTCGTCGAAAATAAAGAATTCGGCTTCGGGGCCGAAGTAGGCGGTGTCGGCCAAGCCCGTTTGGCGCAAGTAAGCGACGGCTTTTTTGGCGATTTGACGGGGATCGCGTTCGTAGGGTTCGTGGGTGTCGGGGTGAACCACGTCACAGATCAGCGAGAGTGTGGGAACGCTCATGAACGGGTCGATTTTCGCGGTTTTCGGATCGGGCTTAACCGTCATGTCGGATTCGTTGATCGCGCGCCAGCCGCGGATCGAGCTTCCGTCGAAGTTCATGCCTTCTTCCCAAACGGCGGGCTTAAGTTCGGTCAGGGGGATGGTGAAGTGCTGCCACATGCCGGGCAAGTCGACGAACTTCAAATCGACCATTTTTACTCCGCGCTCTTTCGCAAACGCTAAAACTTCATCGGGTTTCATCTCGTCTCCTGTTGGGGGTACTTCGGTTAAATTGCATTTTCATTTTTCTCGCCAGTGCGGATTCTAAGGGCGGCTTCAACGGGTATAACGAATACTTTTCCGTCCCCGATTTTTCCAGTGAAAGCGGCTTTTTGTATCGCTTGCACAACGGGATCAGCGAGTTCGTCGGGCACGACCGTTTCAACTTTTACTTTGGGTAGGAAATCGACGACGTATTCGGCGCCTTTGTAGATTTCGGTGCGGCCTTTTTGACGCCCAAAGCCGCGGATTTCAGAGACAGAGACACCTTCTACGCCCAGTTCGGTCAGGGCTTCAATCACATCGTCCAATTTGAAGGGCTTGATGATCGCCTCAATTTTTTTCACTGGCATTGTTATTCTCGAAACCTGTTCAGGAGTCAAAAATAATTTGGTAAGTCATCGGTCGTGAATGACGAAGTTTTCCACATTGTTTTGATCGAGCCCGAGATCGGCGCCAACACTGGCAACATTGGGCGGACCTGCGTCGGCCTGAAGTCAAAGCTCCATCTCGTGGGGAAGCTCGGCTTCGATATCACCGACCGTAAGCTCAAGCGCGCGGGATTAGATTACTGGCCTCACCTGGATTTCACCCATCACCCGGACTGGGACAGCTGGTGGCGGACGGTGCCCGACCCGTCCCGCGTGTTTTTCTTTAGCACCAAGGCCAAACACTCGCTTTATGAGACTGAGTTTCAAAAAGGCGATTGGCTGGTCTTCGGCAAGGAGACCAAGGGCCTAGACCCCGAGGTTTTAGAGAAATTCCCCGCGCAATTAAGGGCGATTCCGATGACTGGACCCGTGCGTTCGCTCAATCTGGCGACGGCGGTGGCCATTTCTGTTTTCGAGGCCTTTCGCCAAACGGAATGCGCGACTCCCCATAGCTAGACACTTATATCGCTTAGGGTCTATCCTTTGACTCCTATGGTACAAAGACTACTGACGTCCCTGTTCGGCTCCAAGCACGAACGGGACATGAAAAAACTTAGGCCCTTGATCGACCAGATCAACTCCCATGAACCTGCGATGAAGGCGCTATCCGATTCCCAATTGCAGGCCAAAACCCCAGAATTCAAAGAGCGCCTGGCCAAGGGCGAAACGCTCGACGACCTTCTGCCCGAGGCGTTTGCCGCTCTTCGCGAAGCTTCGGTGCGCGTACTAGGCATGCGCCATTACGACGTACAGATGATCGGTGGATACTTCCTGCACAAGGGCACCATCGCTGAAATGAAGACCGGGGAGGGTAAAACTCTGGTCGCCACTCTCGCATGTTATTTGAATGCGTTGTCGGGTCGCGGCGTTCACGTCGTGACGGTCAACGATTACCTAGCGAAACGGGATAGCGAGTGGATGGGCCGTTTGTATTCGTGGATGGGCATGAATACGGGTGTGATCGTGCACGATTTGACGGACGCTCAGCGCAAAGCCGCCTACGGGTCGGATATTACCTACGGCACGAACAATGAGTTCGGATTCGATTATTTACGCGACAACATGAAGTTCGATCTGGAGGACTACGTCCAGCGCGAACTCAATTACGCGATCATCGATGAATGCGATTCTATTTTGATCGATGAGGCGCGGACGCCGCTGATTATTTCAGGTCCTAAGGACGATTCGACCGACAAGTACATGGAAGTCGATAAAATCATCCCGCACCTGAAAATGGACGTGCATTACACGATGGAAGAAAAGTCGAAGACGGCGTCTTTGACCGAAGAAGGAAATTCGAAGGTCGAAGAATTGATGGGTATCGGGAATCTTTACGATCCTGAATACATCGACTTGCTCCATCATATTTACCAGGCTTTGAAGGCCCACCATCTGTACAAGCGCGACGTGGATTACATGATCAAAGACGACGAAGTGATCATCGTCGATGATTTTACTGGACGCTTGATGCCCGGTCGCCGCTGGTCCGATGGTTTGCACCAAGCGATCGAAGCGAAGGAAAAGGTCAAAGTTCGCAGTGAAAACCAAACGCTGGCGACGATCACCTTCCAGAACTTCTTCCGCATGTACAATAAAATGTCGGGGATGACCGGGACAGCAGAAACTGAAGCGGTCGAATTCAAAAAGATTTATAATCTCGAAGTGCAAGTGATCCCGCCCAACCGATCCGTTAAGCGAGAAGACCACGAAGATGTCGTCTACAAGACCGAGGCCGCAAAATTCCGGGCCATGGCCAAGGACATCAAAGAGCGTGCGTCCACCGGCCAACCCATCTTGGTCGGGACGGTTTCGATCGAAAAGTCCGAAAAGCTTTCGCGCGCGCTGAAGAACGAAGGCATCACCCATAACGTACTGAACGCCAAACATCACGAACGTGAAGCCGAGATCGTCGCCCAGGCGGGACGTAAAAACGCCGTGACCATCGCCACCAACATGGCCGGTCGTGGAACGGATATTTTGCTCGGCGGTAACGCGGAATTCTTGGCGAAAGCGGAAGTCGGTCCCGAAGGTAGCGATGAACAAGTCGAAGCTTTGATCGGCAAATACAAAAGCCAAATTGAAAAAGAAAAGGCCGAAGTGATCGCAGCCGGCGGACTCTACATTATGGG